>JAKIYU010000270.1 GCA_022708385.1 Bacteroidota bacterium
TTTTCTTATCGTATACATTTAATAATAATATTTATTATCCAGTAGCAGGAAATGAAAAAAAAAGCTCACATCAGTTCTTTTTGTATTTAATTCTGGATTTAATTTGAAGTTTAAACCTGTCGAAAGTTGTGATATTATAATATTTATTTAAAGGTGAGGTACAGAATTTATTATAAACCCACAAGCCGTAACGGGTAGAATTCATGCATAAATGAAACCATTTATCCGACATAAACTTATTGAATTTATCTTTAGGTAAATAGTTGCTTTTATTATTTGCATCTATAAAATCACAAATCATTTTTTCGGTGAGTTCAATTTCTTTAGGTTGCATGTCGAAAGTGGCATAAAAAAATCGAAAATATATGTCATAGTTTATGCTTTCGGGTTGAATGCCCATTCTTTCCAATTGGAACTTGATAACTAAAAGAGAATTTCTGTTTTGTTCGTCGGCATTAAGAACAGAAACATTGGTGCTGTGTTTTCTAATATTGATCAGGTTCTCCTGAATGTTATAAAGTTTGCCAATCTCCGAAAGCCTGACAAAAAAACAATAATCTTCTGAATGAATAAACATCGGATCAAAACGCAGGTTATGTTGGTTAATAAAGTCCTTTCTGATAAAAGATGCCGGATGGCAAAAATGATTCTGATAGAGAGTTTTGATACGAATATCGTCATGTTTTTCGGTCAATTTATACACAAAAGCCAAATTAGAATCTTCGTAAAAAATTCTTACCCATGAGCCGCATGCCGCATATTCAGGGTTTTGTCCCATAAATTCAACCTGCTTTTCTATGCGGTTGTATTCGTTAACATCATCGGCATCTGCCCTGCAGATATATTTGCCTGAGGCCAGTTCAATGCCCTTGTTAAGGGTGGCGATTAGTTTAATATTTTGCTCATTTCGAACAACCCTTATCCTGCTGTCATGAAATGATTGAATTATTTCAAGCGATTTATCAGTCGAGCCATCATCAATTATCAGAAATTCAAAATCAGTGTACGTTTGCTTCAATATGCTTTCTATTGTCTGAGCCACATACTTCTCAGCATTATAAACAGGCATAAGTACAGTAACAAGAGGAATATTCACTTGCTTTTTCTCTTAAAAGAACAAAAGTAAGTTTTTTTAAGATAAGGTTTGTGTAAATAGTAAAAATTGGTGTAATTATTAAATTTGAATGTCAAGTTAGCGGAGTCAGGCTCTACTGGGGAGTAAGCTGCCAGGAATATCCTGACCGATGGGAATAAACAGAAAGGTTGGCTTAGTATCAACCTTTTTTATTTTAAATCTTTAAGTGAATGTCTCTTAAACCAAATTTCTCTTTGGGGTCAGTTTAAAGTAAATTTAATCATAATTATGAAACTTTTAAGGGTGCTAATTTACAAAAAATTATTAATTGAACTGAAACTTCAAGCCGGCAGAAGCAGGATATAGTGTGAAATTTGAAGTTTGGACCCGATAGCTATCGGGTTCGGAGTTCAGAGTTCGGAGTTGAGAGAGAGGCATGCTGTGCCTGCCTGCCAGGCCAACTCCAAACTCCGAACTTCGAACTCAAGTTCACTCAAGCTCACTCTTCATACTTCATCCTCTCAAACCCCTTCATATACCAGTCCACATCTTTAAAGAACTCTTTATGGAAAGCAGAGTCGAGGGGGGCGGTATTGGGAAATTCTTCCTTAAGGTGGTTCACCTGCACGCCGTTTTTCCAAAACCGGAAGCACACATGCGGGCCTGTGGCAAGGCCGGTGCTGCCCACATAGCCGATGATATCGCCCTGTTTTACGCTGATTCCGGGCCTGATGCCTTTGGCAATACGCGACATGTGCAGGTATTGCGTGGTATATACCGCATTGTGTTTAATCTTAACATAATTGCCATTGCCTCCTCTGTAGCAGGCTTCGAGTACCACACCATCGCCTACAGACATGATGGGGGTGCCCGTTGGGGCGGCGTAATCAGTACCCAGATGAGGGCGGTTGGTCTTCAGCACAGGATGATAGCGCTTGCCGCTGAATCCCGACGAAATACGCGAGAATTTCAATGGCGCCTTCAGAAAAGCCTTACGCAGGCTTTCAGCCTTTTCGTTGAAGTAGTCATTAATCTTGTCGTTCTCGAAATGAAAGGCATAGAACACCTTGCCGGCATGTTCAAAACAGGCGGCCAGAACCTTACCCACACCTACTTCTTTGCCTTTGATGAAGTCCTTTTCGAAAAACACCTTAAACCTGTCGTTTTTCTGTATCCGGTAGAAGTCAATTACCCAGGCAAATATCTCCGATAACTTCAGGGCAAGGTCGGGCGATACGTTTATTTCTTTCATGGTATTCCACAACGATGACCTGATTATGCCGGTGGTATGGGCAATTTTTGTTTCTATTTCCCTTTTTACAAGTTCAACCTTCAGCGTATCTTTAAATGTGATTTGCAGGTACTTCTGCGTATTGATTTCATAAATAAAATACTGCAGTTCATTCAGTGAGTCGTTGGAATAATAGAGATAATAAGGGTTCCCGGTTTTGATGCTTTTCAGGTCAAAGAATGGCTTCGACAACTTGTCAATGCTATCGGTACGTGTATAGGATATGCCATAACTGTTAAGAATAATGCCCATGGTTTGACCGGCTTCAACATGTTTGGGCACGCAATTAAAACGGCTGGTACTCATGTTAAAGGCGTCAAAAACTTCTGGTTTGGGTTTTTCTTGCGGCTTTTGTAATAATTTTTTTACAATGAAAATGCCTGAAAATATAAAAGCACTTCCCAGTAAAACAAATAACAGGGATTTAATTTTTTTCATGCAGCGCTGTTATTTTTCTATACCTATAGATTTAATGGCGCCTGAATTGGGATAGAACTGCATCTGCAAACGTGAAGGTTTTATCTGATGCACCACGCCAAACTGGTTGATGATGATATGGGCTTCTGCCTTGGTTTTATCTTTACTTGTCAGTGTAATTTTACCATATTCAGGTATCCTGTAATATATGCCGTTGCGCTTGCTCTGAGCCTTCTGTTTCAGAAATTCCTGCAGGGGTTGCGAACTGCCTTTGCGTGTTACAAGCAGGTTGTATTCTTCGCCTTTACTGTCTGTGGCATTAAGCAGCCCATCCGTCATTGAAAATTTAAACAGTGGAACCGGCTTGTCAATTTCTTCAGGTTTGGGCAAATAAATAAAACGGTATTTATTGGTTTTGGTAATATTGATGCCTGTAAAAAGGTCGAGGTACTCATTTTCAAGTGTGTCCAGTTCGGCATACATATATTCTAATGTGCTTTTTTCATAGGGAACTTCCGAATACCCGCTGATGATATTGAATTTCTTTTCCTTAATTTTAAGTATGTACTCAGCTACATCTTTTGCTTTTTGTTCATCGTCTTTTTCAACGAAGCTTTTTTTTAGGGTGTGTTTTTCAATGGTTACCGTATCGAGATGTATCTTTTCAATGACAGTATCAATTTTTTCAAAAATATTGGCGTCCACAAGATAGTTAAATGTCTCATCGGTTACGCGGGCTTCTTTATCGCTGAAAGTATAATTGGCCTTTTCATTATCATTCCATTCGTTTTTATCGTTAATGCTTTGCAGCAGCCCCGATTCGCTCAGGTTAACAATTACCGATTGCTTCCATAATGATTTGCTGATAGATTTAATAAGGTAGTATTGTTGAGGGTCAGGCTCTACATAATGACTGATTTCAACATCGGTAATTTCATAATTGGCAAAATTGGTATTTATCACGTTGTTAAGGCCAAGATATTTATTGGCAAAAGCGTAATAGGGGCCTTT
>JAKIYU010000020.1 GCA_022708385.1 Bacteroidota bacterium
GGGCATGAACTATAACGACAACTGGGGCAGAAAAATAAAAGTGTCTGCCAGTTATTTTTATAATAAAACAAACAACGCCGACAGCACCGTAACCCAAAGGGATTACTTTACAAGCAATACCCTCAGGTACAATGAAGTAAAAAATGTCGCCACAGTTAATTACAACCACCGCCTTAACGGGAAGTTTGAGTATATAATCGATTCACTCAACAAAATTACCCTTACACCTCAGTTTACATTTCAGGATAATTCTCGTGAAAGCTTTGAAGATGGCATTAATACTTTGCCTTTTTCAGGGGAAGTAATTAATAGAACATCAAACAAAATAAAGTCGGCCAATAACGGTTTCAATTTTAGCAACGATGCCTTGATTCAGCATAAATTCAGGAAGAAGGGTCGCACCATTTCCCTGAATATCAATACACAGGCCTCAGACCGCAAAGGTAACGGCAGCTATTATACATCCAGCCTTTACAACGATACCTCCACTACCGACAGCATTGTTGACAGGCATTATACTACAACCAGCAATTCGCTTTCACTTGGAGGTAACCTGTCGTACACCGAACCTATGGGCGATAAAATGCAGTGGCTCATCTCATACCGCCCTACTGTTAAAGAATCCTCCTCAGATAAAGAGACAATGGATATTGACTCCGCTGGCTTTTATACTGTATATGATTCGGTACTGTCGAATGTTTACAATAATTCGGTCTTAAGCCACAGAGGAGGCCTTGCTTGGGGGCTAAACCTGTCCGCAATAAACCTCAACATTGGCTCTGATATTGAGTATGCCGTACTTGATGGAAACCAAACATTCCCATATATACTCGATACACGAAGGGTTTTTCGTAATATATTACCCTCAGCTATGTTTAACTACAAGTATGGCAAGACTCTTAACCTGAATGTTCAGTATCGCTCCTCGAGCCGTATGCCCGAGGTTTCACAACTGCAGAATGTAGCCGATGTTTCCAATCCTCTTTTTGTTAAAACCGGCAATCCTTTCCTTAGGCAGTCTTTCGAAAACCGCCTGACACTCAGGCTCACCAAAAGAATACCCGAGAAGGAAACGCACTTTATGATTTTCTTGATGGCCAATAAAACAGACGACTATATCACTAATGCAACCACTATTCTGAATACCGACACCACAGTTATGGGTGTGAACTTGGGCAAAGGAGCACAGTTGGCAATACCAATTAATCTTGACAATTATTATAATGCGAGACTTTTTGGTGTTTGCGGGTTCCCTTTAAGAAAGATTAAAAGTAATCTCAACTTGAATGCTGGTTATAATTTTACCCAGACCCCAGCTCTTATCAATGGTGTAAATAACCTGGCCGTAAACAATGCTATAAATGCAGGAGCCTATCTTAGCAGCAACATCAGCGAAAAACTCGACTTCTCGATTAGTTACAATGGCAGTTGCAACCTTTTGAAAAATAGCATTCAAAGCCAGTCCGATAACACTTATTTTACCCATACCGCTGCTCTGAAAGCCAATGCCATTGTTCTGAACAATTTTGTTATTAATACCGACATCTCACAGAAATATTACATGGGCCTTTCCGATACCTATAATCAGAGTTTTACATTGTGGAACGCTTATATAGGATATAAAATTCAGAAAAAACAAAACCTCGAAATCAAAGTGTCGGTATATGATATTCTTAATCAAAATACAAGCATAAGCAGAAATATTACCGAACTCTACAGAGAAGATACCCGAACAAATGTGCTGACCAGATATGCCCTGCTGACACTGACTTATACATTCAAAAATTTTAAAAACGGCGCCACAGGCCCTCAGGAATTTAAACCTCCTAAAGGTTTTTCACCTCCCGGTAGCATGCCGCTTCCGCCCCCGCCACCTTCACAGTAGCCTTCTTGGGAGTGGATTTCTGTTTGAAGAAACTGAGAAACTGTCCGGTCGGGCAAAAATAATGACACCATGGCTTGTTGTAAAATACCGACAGTATAAGGAATAGCACTGCCAGAATGATGGCTGTTAATGACGCCGACACAAAGATAAATGCAGAAAAAGGCTCTATGTTTGTCAGGTCAAAAGTTACATTAAGTAGCAACAGTAAAACAACTATGAGAAATATTATTTCACGTAAATGCTTCATTAGAAACCGCTCCCTGAAGGGTATATTCTGTTTTTTCTTTAAGATTTTTCCTGCAAGCTCCTGTGCAGCGCCATACGGACATAAATAATCACAATAAAATGAACGGTTTATAAATAAAGGCAATACAACTGCAAGTATAAAAATAACAGAAAGAATTGTTTGTGTAAATAGTGGTATCCCAGTTTGTATCCACCCGTACATTAAAAACATCGAGATAAATGTACCGTTAACAAAACCAAGCAATATAACACTGCCCGACAACAGCACCAAACGAAACCTTTTAAAATACTTTGTAAAATAACAAAGCAGCGAAAATGCAATGACCAGCAATGTCAGCCCGTCAGTTATTTTTTTTTTAATCTGTGTCTTTTGAATTTTTACTGATGTCTTGTTGTATTCGGCCGCTTTTTGCTTCAGCGCTTTTATAATGCAGTTGGTGGTCATAGATGCTCCCGATACAGCATCAATATTGTCATTGACAATGCTTTCAATAGGCTTATTTTTTAGTTTGTCGAAAAAACCCTCCTTGGTAATAAAATCAAGGTAACCGGGCGATTCGTTGTGCTCTGTCAGTTTTATCCCAACAAGTGTGTTTTTTGTGTCTATACCCATTACAAAATGCACCGGACCTGCAAAACCTGTCAGGCTGTTGGAATAAGGCTTTGAAGATACAATGTAGCCTATTATTTTGCCTTTTTCATCCTTAACAACAATTTGTTTAATGGCATCTTCGGTAATTGTTGAGGCCGCCGGAAATAAATAACGGGCCTCTTCAAGGGTTATAATTGTAGGCTTGCCCTTATCCTGCATAACAGGCTCTGAAAAGGAGTAGTTAAACAGCTTGCCCTGCCTGAAACCAATAAAAACAACTACAATAATAATAGCAAACACAACGGCAGCTTTTCTAAAGAACAGTTTCATAAGTGTAATGAATTTTCTGCAAAAGTATTCAAATTTTTATATATCAGGGCTTGTTTTGATACAGCCGGTATTAAAATACAGTGCAGTACCCCAGTTAATCCAGTGGCTGCTATCGGCTTTGATATCTGTGAAATAGATACTCTGAGGCTTCTCTGATAGGGGCGGGACAACAATACAGTCTTCACTTGACACTGTGTTCTTTATGATGCTGTACCTGCTCACCAATTCCTTGTCGTATGCAGCAGCCTTATGAACCAAATCTGAAACAGCCTGTGCAACATTGCCTGTGTAATACATGGGTTCGCCCGCCTTGCGGCTGAAGCTGCCACATAAAAAAACGATATATAACGTAATGAGAACCACATTGATTTTTTTTAGGATAACAACAGGCAGTTTAAAAACCTCTCCTTTGTGGTTGAGCGTGACCATTAAGGCAAACGCCCCGGCAAGTAAAAGTAAAATAATATATCCATGAACTCTTAATGGGGGTTCAATTCCCATGTTATATGCCGATATGAAATAAAAAACTGCCACAAGACCCACTGTTATAAAAATTATGGTGGGCTTTAAAATACGCCTGAATTTTTTGTAAATACCGGAATTAAAATTCAAATGGGGAGCATTAAAAAGTATAAGAGTCAACAGCATTAGCACAGGTGGGTTTTTAAAAGTGTAAACAGCTATCTTAAGGGTATTTCTTAGCATACTCGACAGTGCATAGTTAAGGTTGTAGTGATTCTCAAACTGTTCCAAACGTCCTTTATTTCCAGGGGCTAATGCTATAACAACAAACAAAACTGCAGCAAACACAAACAAAGAAAGAGCAAAATAATCAGGCCTCTTGTTTGCTGCAAAACGTGTTAAAAATATTGATAAAACGAGAACCAGCACCTGAAAGGCCAGGAGTTCATTAAAACCCGATGTTGCGCACAAAAACAATACAATAAAGAAACGCAAAGCACCCTTGTTTTTAAAGCCATGGTAATACATCAGCAATAAACCGGATAGAAAAAAAAACAGGGAAATCCCCAGGGTATAAGTGACAGACCCCGACATCCAGTACATCGTTTCAGGCAGCGAGGGGACCAGATTAAAATAGGTAATTACAACTAAAAGGCAGACGATATGCATCGTTTTTTTTCGCATTCCCATATTCAATGCACCTACGAAAAAATATATAGCCTTATATAACAGCAACAGTATAAAAACCGGGATGAGCCTATATCCTGCCAATGATTTGAAAACCAAAGGGTTGCAGGTTAGGAGTAGGGTGCTGAAATACCTTCCATTCCAACTCTGGTAGTTCCAAAGTTGGTAGCTCCAGTAACCATGCGAACCCTCGGGAAGCTTGTACCACGAAGAATAGATATAATCATCTGCCGACGGGTGTATGTACAAGGATAAGAGAAGGAAGGGCAGTGTTAATAAAACCAAAATTAATATCAGAATATTTTCCGAAAATAGCGCTTTAAATGATGTTTTTTTCATGTTAATACTATAACCTGAAATAAGCCTCTGCTGCCCGGAGTGATTCAATCTTGCCAATGTCGAACCACTGCGTGTCATCATGCCGGTAGGCCTTTATAATGTGATCGTTGCAAAGCCGGGTGTAAACCTTTGTCATTGAAAAAACGCCTGTTTCCTCAATGTGTTCGAAAATACGTGAATTTACAACATGAATACCGCTGAATGCCAAAGGTGTCAGTGTGCCTTTGTGGTTTTCTGCTTTTATAATTTCGTTTGTTATGGTATTTTGCCAGCCCTTAAGCCGTAGGGTGTCATCAAATAAAAAATAACGGTTGGTTTTTCTTGCCATAACAGCCAGTGTAGCCAGCGCCCCGCTCTTTTTATGGAAATCCCACATCGCATTAAGGTCAATGTCGGATAATACATCCACATTGTGAATAATAAAGTCTTCGTCTTTGCCGAAAAAATGAGAAGCGTAAACCAATCCGCCTCCAGTCTCCAGCAACATGTCTTTCTCGTGCGATATTGTTATATTTATCCCGAAATTGTTGTTGTATTTAATAAAATTTTTAATCTGATGAGCCAGATAATGTACATTAATAATAATGTCGGTTGCGCCTGCACTTTTAAGCTTATTGACAGCATGCTCCAGCAGCGTTTTATTACCTGCTTTTACAAGAGCTTTGGGTATATTGTCGGTTAATGGTTTCAACCTAACGCCCTGGCCCGCTGCAAATATCATGGCTTTCATACCCGATTGTTTATTTCGTAAACAATATATTTTCTTCCTCTATCAACGATTCACCCTGATACTTTAGAAAAAGTTGAATGATGGCCACCACATCTTTCTGGCAATAAGTCACAATGCGGTCGAGGTTTTTGTCTTCCCAGTAAACCTTAGCCACTTCGCTGCCATCAATATCATCTTTGGGTGTGGGTATATCAAATACGGCAGTAAGTAAATTTAATGAGGTGTAGTTTTTATAATCGCCAAACTTCCACAACTCCATGGTGTCGAGGTGATTCACTTCCCATGGTTTTTTGCCGGCTGTATTTAAAATATCTGGTATTTTTATGCCATTAATAAGCATACGACGGGAAATATACGGAAAATCAAATTCTTTACCATTATGAGCACAAAGAACCTTATCAGTTATCTTTCCATTTAGAGTATTATATCGGCTCAGCATTTGTGCAAAACCACTTAGCAAAATCTTTTCGTCAGGGTCAGCAAACGATTTGCCTTTAATATATTTTATTCCATTTTCTTCGCTCACATAAGCTACCGAAATACATATTATTCGCCCAAATTCAGCATATATCCCTGCCCTCTCATACATCTTTTCGGGAGTTATTATGTCGGATTTGTTCATGTTAAGTTGTTCTGCCTTTTTATCCCACAGCTTTTTAAACCTATCGGGCATCTTTTCGTATTCAGAAAAAAGTGGAACTGTCTCTATATCAAGAAATATTATCTGTTCTATGTCCTTTTGTATAAGCATAATTTGAGTTTTTAAAAGTTTGGTTTAAATATTTTTTTATTCCTTATTCTATTATCTTTATGTATAATTCACTACGAAAATCCAATCAGTTATTATTTTACAATTTAATACGGTTAATACCTGTCTTATAATCGTTATCAAAAATACAACTGACTATTTTCTTGTAATCCTCGTAGGAATTAACAAAATCAATAGTATTTGTATCAATTATTAATATTTTTAATTGGTGTTGATTATTTTTAATAAAATCAAAATAGCCGTTTTGGATGCTTTGCAAATATTCTTTCTGAATGTTTTTCTCATAATTGCGCCCCCTATTCAAAATGTTTTTTATGAGTTTGTCTACATCCAGATAAAGATAAACAAACAAATCGGGCTTTGGAAGCGACTCATTGATAATGGTAAATAATTTGGAAAAGAGGTTGAATTCGTCTTTTTGAAGTGTAGTTTTGGCAAAAATGAGCGTTTTATTGAAAAAATAATCCGCCACCGTAAAATCCTTAAACAGATCCTGCTTCGACAGGTCTTCTTTGAGTTGCCTGTAGCGTTCGGCCAGAAAAGATAATTCGAGAGGAAATGCATACTTGTCGGGGTCGTTATAAAATTTAGGCAGGAAAGGATTATCGGCAAATTGTTCGAGAATAAGTTTGCTGTTAAACTGCTCCGAAATGCGTGTAGCAAGGCTCGTCTTACCTGAACCTATATTGCCTTCTATTACAAGATAGTTGTATTTCATCCGGATAGGTTTTTCTATGAATATTGTGTTACTTCTGAGGGGTCAGTGCAGTTTTCAAGTATTTCCGAAATGGTAAGCTGTGTTACTGGATGTTTCAGGTTGGGTGCAATTTCCTGAAGGGGTATCAATGTAAACCTCCTGTATGCCAGCAGTGGATGGGGTACTTTAAGGTGGTTTTCTTCCACAATGGTATCGTCGTAAAATAATATGTCAATATCTATGAGCCTTTCTTCGTAAGTGTCGCGTGTTTTAACCCGCCCCATTCTTTTTTCAATAGCCTGCGTGTTTTTTAGCAATGCTTCCGGACTAAGTGCTGTTTCGGCACATACCACCTGATTAAGAAATTCATGTGAAGAATCAAAACCCCATGGCGCTGATTTATATACAGAAGATACTTTTAATAATAACCCGATATGTTTGGAAATTTCTTCCACAGCTTGTTTCAGGTTTAATGTACAGTCTCCCAGATTGCTCCCAAGTAAAAAATAAACTGTGTGCATGAAAGTGTTTTATGTGTATCAAAAATACAAAGATTTATTTTACTTTATTTTTTTTTGTAACTTTTTTACAAACCCATGCGTCATATTCTCGAATTGCAGTTAATCATATTTTCATTGGGGCGGTTGTCGCGTAATGGCGGCAGCCGCTTTTTTTTGTTTTGTTAAAAAAAAATTGTATGTTTGTAAAATCATTTAAAAAAATCAAGTATGCAAAAATCAATTTGTTCTTTAAAACGCTGTTATATTGCAGTATTGTTTTTCTTAATTGCTCTAAATGCAAAACCGCAAACATATTGTAATATTTACATGGGCAACTACATAGGTTCTCATGGGTTACAAGTTCCTTATTGCTCTTGCGACACTATCAAGCTGATTCCTCCTGCAGGCACCGTATCTATTAATTGGCATGTTGATTACTCCCAGCCATATTTTTTTAATGGCGATACAATGTTGTTGTTAAGTGGCTACACTGGAATGGTTAGCGGGAATTTTAATGGCACATTTATTAATATTGACATATTTCATGCTGATGATTTAATTACACCGGTTTTGTCAAATATAGATAGATACAATTTGCGGCATGGAAACAATTACTCTTGATGCAGAGAATTTTAGCCCAAATGCCGGAGCAAGCTATTTGTGGAATACCGGAGCTGATACTCGTACCATTGATGTTTCTGCGGGTTACTATGCAGTAACCATAACCAATGTGTGTGGAAGTGTTTATGCAAGTAAAACAATAGTGAATTATAACCCGAATAAGCCCGATTTAGGTCCTGATACAATTGTTTGTAAGGGCACTTTCTTGGAATTGTCCCCAGGTAGCGGTTATAGCAATTATTTGTGGCTTGTACCTTCCAACAACTTCCCTTATTTTAATGTTGTGGGTGTAGATTCAATAATTATAGCCAATTATGATGATGCTTTACCTTACTGGGGGAGTAATTCGGGTTTGCTTATTGTCAATACTACAAATGCTGTGGGTGGATGTCAGGACAGAGATACCATACAAATAACTTTTAAACTTCCCCCTTCTCATTCAATTTGTTATGTAGAATTCGATACAGCAACACAAAAAAACAACATCATCTGGTCAACACCACCTGCATCGGCATTGGGTATTAAAATATACAGGGAAGTTTCGACCAATGTTTGGGATATGATTGGTGATGTGCCGGCTACACAAACCCATTTTATTGATACCACTTCAAATCCCCAGAATATGAGCTATAGTTATAAAATCTCTGTGCTTGATACCTGTAATAACGAGGGGCAGAAGTCGGCCAACCATAAAACAATTACATTGCTGAGCGCTTACGACCAACCCACAAACACTTATGGTTTTACATGGAGTGCCTATGTGGGACTTGTGGTGCCAAATTATCTTATATACGGTTTAAACGCTGCAGGGGAGGCTACACAAATTGCTTCCGTACCGGGTAATACATTTTTTTATAACTATACAAATCCGTTACCGTCTTATGTAAAATATTTCGTTGCTTTTATAAGCCCTTCATGCAATAATAAAACAGATTATCTTGTCAAATCCAATCTTGTAAATTCTATACCATTAGCTATAAACGAATTACAAACACATAAAATTAATGTTTTTCCAAATCCTGTATCAAATATGCTGCATATAGAAGCTGCCTATGAATATGCCGAATTCTTTGATGCCTCTGGAAGATACACAACCAGATTCGATAATAAACAATGCATTGATGTGTCAAATTGGACAAAAGGATTGTATTTTATAAGGTTGATTACAAAAACAAATGTGTTGTCAGGTAAAATTATTGTAGAATAATTTGCTTTCCTGTTTTTTGCTGAATTTTTACAAGCTGATTAGCTTTTTGCTGTCATTTTGTCATTTTATAGCCACTGGCATAAGCTTTGACGATGCGGCGCGTTCAATTTTTAAAATAACTAAAACATTTTATTGTTATGCAAAAAGGTAATATCAATGTGCAGGCGGAAAATATTTTCCCGATAATTAAAAAATTTCTTTATTCCGACCAGGAAATATTTCTCAGAGAACTTATTTCAAATGCTGTAGATGCCACACAGAAAATAAAAGTTCTGGCCTCATTAGGCGAGTTTAAAGGCGAACTCGGTGAACTCAAAATCGAAGTGTCCATAGATAAGAAAAAGAAAAAAATAACCGTAAGCGACCACGGCATTGGCATGACAGCCGAGGAAGTGGACAAATATATCAACCAGATTGCTTTCTCGGGCGCTGAAGAGTTTATTAAAAAATTCGATAAGGTGGAAGACGCCAGCCAGATAATCGGACACTTTGGCCTAGGTTTCTATTCCTCTTTTATGGTGGCCAATAAAGTGGAGATAATTACTCGTTCCTATACACAGGACGACGAAAACAAAGCCGTTCTGTGGTCGTGCGATGGCACACCTGAATATACAATTAAAGATACAAAACGAAAAGAACGCGGCACCGACGTTGTGCTTCATATTTCAAAAGATGCTGAGGCCTTTCTCGAAGAAGATAAAATTCTCGGTTTACTCAAAAAATACTGCAAATTCCTTCCCTTCGAAATAGTATTCGGTACTGAAAAAATTACTCAGAAAGTGGAAGGCGAAAAAGACAAAGACGGGCACGATAAATACGAAACAATTGAAAAAATCCGTGTTATTAACAATACCAAGCCGGCCTGGAAACAAAAACCTCTTGACCTGAAACAGGAAGATTACCTGGCCTTTTACCGCGAACTGTATCCCTATACTTTCGAGGAGCCCCTCTTCCAGATTCACCTCAACGTCGATTATCCCTTCAATCTGACCGGCATTCTTTACTTTCCCAAAATAAAAAATAACTTCGAGGTACAGAAAAATAAAATCCAGCTTTATTGCAATCAGGTGTATGTAACCGACAGCGTTGAGGGCATTGTCCCCGACTTCCTTATGCTGCTGCATGGTGTGCTTGATTCGCCCGATATTCCCCTGAATGTTTCAAGAAGTTACCTCCAGAACGATGCCCAGGTAAAGAAAATTTCAGCCCATATCACTAAAAAAGTTTCTGATAAACTTGAGGAAATTTTTAAAGACAACCGCGAAGATTTTGAAAAAAAATGGGACGACATCAAGATATTCATTCAGTATGGCATGCTGTCCGATGAGAAATTTTACGAAAAAGCAGAAAAATTCTGCCTGTTTAAAAACACTGAAGGGAAATACTTCACTTTCGAAGAGTATAAAACCCATATCGAAAAAACCCAAACCGACAAAAATAAAAAAGTCGTACATCTTTATGCTTCCAATGCCACCGATCAGCATACCTTCATTGCTGCCGCCAGGGAAAGAGGTTACGACGTGCTGCTTTTCGACGGTGTGCTAGACGCCCATTTTATAAATAACCTCGAAATGAAACTCAAGGACGTCCGCTTTGTAAGAGTGGATGCCGATATTCTTGATAAACTCATTGAGAAGGAAGAAAACCTGCCATCAAAGCTCGATGATGCTCAGAAAGAAAAGATCAGACCGGCTATCGAAAAATTTGCGGATAAGGAAAAATACCATGTCGTTTTTGAGAATATGAGCGAAACAGAGCATCCCATGCTCATTGTACAACCCGAATTTATGAGAAGGATGAAAGATATGTCAGCAATAGGAGGGGGGGCTTACAGCTTTATGGGTAATATGCCCGAATCCTTCAACCTCGTTGTCAATGCAAACCATCCCCTTATATATGATATCGCCCAAAAGGAAAGTATATCTGAGGAAAACGAAAAGTTACTCGAACAAATGTTCGACCTGGCACTCTTATCGCAAAATATGCTTAAAGGCGAAAAGCTGGCCTCCTTCATTAAAAGAAGTATAGATATTATCGGAAAATAGTTTGTGGAAAACTGGCAAAGCCGCACAGAGTTGCTTCTTGGAAGTGAAGGCCTCGAACGTTTGAAAACGTCGCATGTGATGATTGCTGGGCTGGGCGGCGTGGGGTCTTGGGCTGCCGAATTTGTATGCAGGGCCGGCGTTGGGAAAATATCAATTATCGACCATGATGTGGTTAAACCAAGCAACCGCAACAGGCAATTACCAGCTTTGCTAAGTACAGAGGGGCAAAAGAAAACAGATGTAATGGCCCAACGCCTACGCGACATTAACCCACAAATCATACTGAATACTTCTGATATATTTCTGAGAGATGATGCTACCAAAGAACTAATTTTAAAACTAAACCCTGATTTTATTATCGATGCCATCGACACCCTGTCGCCTAAAGTTTTTTTAATTCATTTTGCAGTTACAAATAATTTTAAAATTGTAAGCTCTATGGGGGCCGGTGGACGCATAGACCCGACGCAAATTGAAATTGCTGACATCTCAAAATCTAAAAACTGTCGTCTAGCTTACTTCATTCGGAAAAGATTGCGCAAATTAGGTGTTTGCAAAGGCTTTGATGTTGTTTTCTCCAGAGAGTTGGCCGATGAAGATGCTATTGTGAGCGTGAAGGACGAATCCAACAAAAAATCAACTGTGGGTACTATCTCCTACTTACCTGCAGTATTCGGGGCTTTCTGTGCAAGCGTGGCATTGCGCCACCTTACGGCCAATGATATTAAAAAGACTACTCCT
Organism: Bacteroidota bacterium; assembly: GCA_022708385.1. Classification (GTDB taxonomy): domain Bacteria; phylum Bacteroidota; class Bacteroidia; order Bacteroidales; family PXBB01; genus JAKIYU01. The sequence goes on from JAKIYU010000020.1 coordinate 11,852, forward strand.
GTATAAGTTTCAGTATCTCTTCATCAAGAAAGTGCAGGAAGAAATAATTGACAAAAAACGACATGAATGTTTTTTTATCAATTAAAGCATTAGCCCGCTCAAAATCCGACATGGCTTCTTCAAGAGCCTTGCGTTTTATATTATTATAACACCTATACATATACAGCGAGGGTACATCAGGGTTAATTTCTATAGCCTTTGTGAAATATCTTCCGGCTTGCCCGTAATCCCCGGCGTAAAGATACATTTCACCCTGTGATGAATAAATTGTGTAATTAAGTGAATCAAGCTGCAGGGCCTTACTAAAGTAATAATCCGACAAATCAACCTGTTTTTCAAGATAATAAATCGTACTGAGATTCCTGTAAACGTGTATGGACAGGGAATCCATTTGCAAAGCCTGCAGGCTTATACTTATAGCCATTGGCCGGTTTGTGTCGGCTATATCGTAAGCCAGCTCGGCGTAATGCAAGGCTGTCATCTGTGAGTCCGACAATGGACTCATATACAATCCACGCTTTTCGGCATCAGGAGTTATAATAAATTCACTTCTCAACAATGAATCATCGGCCAGTAACTGTGTTGTTGTTTCATAATTTATATAAGAACCGTCGCTGAAATACCATCTTATGAACATATGTCCCGGCACAAAAATGGGGTAAACCTCGTAATGCTTTTTCTTATTTAAAAGGGTATAGAAAAGAAGCGAATAGTAATTGCAGTCCAATATCCTCTTTTCAAGCGCATGGCTGAAAATCTGTACGTTTTTGTACTTAAACCCGAAATTATCCTTCAGAATATCACTGAATTGTTTGCAGATATTGTAGGCTGTTTCTTTATCTGGTCGGGGGGCAAAGGTGATGTAGCTTTCAGCTGCCTCAAAAATACTGTCAAGCAATTGTGTCATGTGTTTGGAAACGGGCAGCCCAAGTTTTTTTTCAGTGTCGAGAGTGGGATAGGCCCCCCGTTCAATTTTTTGTGCAAAAATAAAAGGAGAAACCAAAAATAAAAACAAGGCAATGGCGTTTTTTTTATTACAGGCCATGGGGTGTTTTTTATCAATTACCGGATTTTCTGATGACTTAAAACCAATTAATAACTAAACGCAGGAAATGAAAGTTTTGTACACGTGAATGAAATTATTGTTTAACCTAAAACTGTAAGCCATGGAAACAAAACCTGCTCCTGCTTCTGTATTAAACCTGTCGTTAAGATGTTTCATTACGACAGGTTTTTTTGTTACAGTAATACTGCTCACCATCTTTCCAGATAACCTTTGTGCGCAGAAAATCAGCTTCAGTGCGACCAAACGAACCATTGAAGTCGGCGATACGGTGACCCTTAAGTGGCATGTGCGCAGGGCGAGGAAAAAGGATATTGTAACGCTTACAGGTGTCAATGGCACACTGGGCCGTAAAGGACAGGTTGCCGTTAATCCGGAAGAGGATTCAAAATATGTGCTTACTGTTAAAAGAAAGAATAACGAAGAGAAAAAACAAATTAAAATAAGGGTTAAGAAACCCGAAATAATTTATTTCACTGGCTCCGACTCCATTCCCATGGGGGCAACCTGCCTTCTGAAATGGAAGACCCGTAACACCGATAAAGTTGAAATTATTAACGAATATGCCACCCTCAACCTTGATGGTGATATACTTCTGATGCCAGCTCAAACCACTGAGTATGTGCTTAAGGCCTGCAACAAAAGTAATTACTGCGTAGAAGCCAGGCATAAGGTCAAAATGGGCGGCGATTTTGCTTCCGGACCAGCCATGCTCCGTTTCGGCGAAAGCGGTCTTCTCGAATGGCGTTTCGATAAAGCACTGCATGTTGAAATTGAAGGGCTCGAAAAAAATCTGCAGGACTCGGGTAGCAAAAAAATCTCTCCTGCATCAACCACACAGTATAAATTTATTGTGAAAAAGAAAACGGAAGAGAATAAGGATACGACCGTTTTTGCGTATGTCAAAGTGCCGGTCATTCGTACCAATTTTATTAAAGGTGTTAAGGATTATCTGACATTACCTTCCGGCAGAAAACTCATGTTCGATATCATTGCCGTAAACTGGCAGAAATTTCCCGACGAAATCAGGATGAAGGTAATGATTACCGATACCGCCGGTAACTATATCTCCGGACTTGCACCACCTTATATTTCTGAAGCTGATGCCAGGCGTTTCTTTAAGACCATTATTGAAACTGTCGAAGGGAAAAAATATGCTATCAACGATTTCAGTGTGAAAGAAATACGCTCCCTGGCCAGTACTCCTCACGACATTTCTCTGGTGCTCGATTACAGCGGTTCCATGTCGTCGTGCTACAACAAACTCGATAAAGCCACCAAAAATTTTATTTCAAAAAAACACAACGAAGACCGACTGGCCATAGTTAGGTTTGATGATTCTATTGGGGTTGAATCACCTTTGAAAAAGAATGCTAATGACATTTTATCCAACATTTTATTTAATGATGGTAAGGGTTATCAGGGAAGTACAGCGCTATATGTAGCAGCCGACGCAGGTATGCAACTTCTCGAAGATACTATGCGTTCAAGGCAATTGCTCCTTATGACCGATGGCTTCGAAAACTCTTCTATGTTTTACTGGGGTACCTACTATACTTTTGCTACTGAAGTCATTAAAGAAGCCTGCAAAAAAAAGGTCAGCATCACTACCATCGATTTTGGCGGATCTGCTAATACACCTTTGCTCCAAGCTTTTGCCGATATGTCGGGCGGTAACAATTACCAGCTCGATAAAGCCGACGACATTGAAAAAGTATTTGCCGAACTGCAGCACCTCTATCATAATTACTACGAAATCGTTTACAGACCCGCCACCGATAAAGGCAACAGGACCATGGACCTTGTGTACGACGACAATACAGGCAACCTGGCCACCACAAGCGCCACCGCTTACATCAACGACAGCATTGATATCGACAGCATCGAAAATGAAGGCATTGTGACCATGACCCCGTTTAAAAATAACGCCTATAACAACATGACCATAAAAAACAGGCAAACCGTAGCCCTCTTCGAATTTAATAAATACGAACTCGACGATGTTTCCAAAGCCAAACTCGACGTAGTGGTTCAGTTCCTGAAAAGGAATAAAGACTATAAGATAGTTGTCCTTGGGCACAGCGACCTCAAGGGCGATATCGCCTTTTGCAATAAAATAAGTGTTGAAAGGGCCGACGAAGTATATAAATACCTCCGGAAAAAGGGCATAGCCTCCTCGCGCATCATCAGCGAAGGAAAAGGGAAAAACGAACCCGTATGGACCGCTGAGGATGCCGAGTGGAAGGCCCAGGAAAACCGCAGGGTTGAAGTACTTTATGTGAAAAAATAGAATAAAGTAAATCTGTTATTCTTTCAATTGCTTTTTTTCTGTTGCCATTTACTTTTCTACTTATTATCCTCGCTAAACCACTCTGCATAAGAGTTTTCTGTTTCCTGTAGTTTAAGGCTGTGCAGATTAACGGTTGAAGGGAGCAACAACCGTATCCGTTTTGCAAGGTCGGCAAGCAGGTTCTCGCAGGTAGGCTGGTAATCTACATACACCAAACGGCTGCACAGGTCTTTTCTGAAAGTATCAGTAGCATCTGCCATGTCTCTTTTAAGTAGCAGGCAATGGTCCAGCCCGCTAATAATCTTATCTTTGATAATGCTGCTGAGATCGGAATAATCGAGCAACATGCCGTCCTTAGGGCTCTTTTTGTCACTAACAGGCTCACCGGCTATGGTGACCCATAATATATACGAATGCCCGTGTATGTTCCTGCATAAACCGTCATACCCCGAAAGGGCATGGGCCATTTCGAAGGTAAAACGTTTGGTGATGCGTATTCTGCTCATTTAATTGATTTTTAAACAAAAATAATATTAATTTCTGTTTGGCTAGGATAATATAAACTCTTTACATCAAAAAAATTGTAATTTTGTTTTATTAAAACTGCTTTATCAACTTCCTATGGCCGGTACTTCCGAAAATGATAAATACACCACCATCATCGAAGCTTCAAACCCATGGAAACCTTTCGATTTCAGAGAGATAGTAAGGTATAAGGACATGCTGTATTTTAAGATAATAAATGGCTACAAAGCTCAGATGAAACAAACCATTTTCGGGTATTTCTGGGTATTCTTCGAACCGGCATTTAACATTTTGTTTTTCAGTCTTTTATTTGGCGCAATAGTTAAAATAGATACCGGGACAATACCTTATGTTGTTTTTAATGCCACTGCGGTTGTGGGATGGGGTTTTTTTAGTGCATGTATGAATGGTTCTATTGCCAGTTTAATTAATGAGTCGGGAATTATACAGAAAATTTATTTTCCACGAATTTTTATACCTCTTATTCCGGGAATTATAAAATTGCCTGATTTTGCTCTTCAACTCGTTATGGCTTTAATTCTTATGGCTATCTATGGTTTTTATCCGGGGATTCAAATTATTTTAATTATTCCCGTTCTTTTGATAATGTTTATTTATGGTACGTCGTTAGGTTTTCTTTTTTCAACTTATGTGGTGCAATACAGGGATATCAACAGGTTCTGGGGCTACTTTATGAGGTTTTATATTTATGCTGTACCCTTGGCATATCCCTTGTCTGCCATACCCGAAAAATATCAGTTTATATATTTGTTAAACCCCGGCGCAGTGCTCATTGAAAGCTTCAGAGGTGCTTTGCTTGGTACGCCAATTCCATGGGTTTATTTACTGATAACATTTTGTATATCTTTGGTATGCCTGTATTTTACAGCTGTTGTTTTCAGGATGCGTGAACCTAATGTGGTTGATACTTTATAGGGAGTTTTATTATGAGTAATTACGCCATAGAAACTATTAATCTTGGAAAAAGATACAGACTTATTGATGCTGCATCAACATCAGTTAATACATCTGTTTGGAGTGTTATTACTTCCCCTTACAGGCGCTTTAAAGAAATAAGAAGTCTTACACGTTTTAAAGAAAACGAAACATCAAATATTTTCTGGGCTTTAAAAGATATTAATTTACAAATAGCTCATGGGGATGTTATTGGTCT
>JAKIYU010000021.1 GCA_022708385.1 Bacteroidota bacterium
CTTATCTGCTTGAAAATGCTGCTGAAGGCTCTGATGCTGGGCTATGTATTATTCGCGACACAACGGCAGTTCAAAAAGATATACTTACTGACTGGGGTTTGCGTGCTAAAAGGGAAATCCTGACCGAAGAGCAAGCGTACAGCCTTGCAAAAAAATGCGGCATATTTCTGAAAGGTTTAACAGGAAGAAAAACAGGAATTATAGGGGCCTTGGCTGCCACAGGTTTAATACTTGGCGGCAATGACGGGCGGGTATTGTGGATGCAGAACCTTCGCGAGGCAACAGGGCAAATGACCGTTGATACCATTAAAAAAAAAATGGGAATAGATTTGGTAATGACAACTGAAAATATCCCGCTCAGAGATGAAGATATAGTTCTTTTAAGTGATTGGAACCGACCATTAATAAAAAATCACAAATCTATATTATATGTAGAACATTACAACACTAATAAAAATGAATACAAAACAGCCTCAAAGCATTTTATCAAGTCTCTTTCCGAATAAAGCACAAGCGGTTGCAGCCGAAATTGCATTTCTGTTCATAGCAGGAATTTTTGCCGCTGTAGTGCAGCAATACCTTAAAGTGCCCATGCATTTGCCGGGTAAACAGGGGCTTTTGTTTATGTTAATATTAACCTCTGTGGCTACATTGTCGCGGGTTAAAGGGGCGGCAAGTATAACGACCGGAGGCGCCGCTGTTTATTTGCTGACCTTTCAGATGGCTTCGGGAGATATTTATAAACCTTTATTGTACATTATGGTTGGAATAACTCTCGACGCCATGATTATTTTATGGCAAAAATTTAACAAACCCGTTTTGTTACTGGCCGTTGCAGGCGCTTTGAGCTGGGCCACAATACCCTTTACCCGTCTGGTTATTTCTTCGTTAACAGGTGTTGTTTTCAAGTCATTTATGTCAGGTTTGATTTATCCCTTTATAACACATCTTATTTTTGGGTTTATCGCAGCTCTGATAGCAGGACTGGCCTTTAAAAAATATTATTGATTTATTAAATATATTTCCTTTTAAAAATAATATTTCTCATGGTTCGAATTGCAAAATTCAGCATATCATTATTGCTAACATTTTTGCTGTTTTTATTTGCCATAATAGGAATATCGGGATGCAGAAAAACAGACGTAGCAACGGAAACCCCTGTTATTGAAATACTGGCCGACAGTGCTTGTATAAGCACTGACACATCGCTTACCATGGGAAGTAAAATGACATTCCGGGTAAAAGCAAAAGGGCAGGATGTGCCACTTACCAATTTTGTGGTTACTTATAATAACGGTACAACCAATTATTATCTTGATTCCGGCATATACTGTCACGAAATGGTTTATGAGCTCACGGTTACGAAGGGTGTATCGTCCTTTGAGGAGTGGACATTTTTTGTAATGAACAAAGCACGAATTACATCGGCAGTATCCATTAGAATTGAGCTTGACAGTGGTGCTGTTTTTGGGTCCATTGAACAACACAATATTACATTAGGCGCACAAGGCAACAGTACTTATGGAAATTTTTATTCATTTACGAGCGATAGCGTATATACGCTTGAGGAAGCTTTTAATAATCAAGCGTTGATAGACATATCCTATTACTATCATACCCTATACGAATCCACCCTCTCCTCTCCCAACGACAATGATGCGCCCTCAATTTTTACTGGCAGCTATGGCATCAATAACTGGACTGTAAAAAATGAAAGCCGTTATAATTTGACTACCCTGACAGCAACAGATTTTGAGAACATTACAAATGACAGCTTGCTGATTGCATCTTATGATGTAGTTAATGCCAAAAGAAAGGGGAAAAACATAATACCCGGGCAGGTATGGGCCTTTCGTATTGCTTCGGGGAAACTGGGGTTGATATATGTTGAGGCCATTGAATCAGGCGAAAGTGGAAAAGCTGATTTTAAGATTAAAATTCAGGAGTAAGCATGAAAAAGAATATAAGATATAAGATATGCCGTATTTTCTGCTCGATGCTTCTTTCAGTTTGGGCCATTATCATGGTTCTGTATCCGAATCACACGGTTTTTGCCCAACAAAATGAAGGTAATATTACGCGTTTGCAAACCCTCGACACTGTATTCATAACAGCAAGCCGTTACGAGCAAAACAGAGCTGAGGTTCCCTCGCGGGTTTCGGTAATACAAAGAAACGACATTGAGGTTTCTGCTCATAATTGCACGGATGAGTTTCTGCTTGAGGTGCCCGGTATTCATACCGACCGCGATTTCGGCATATTTTCTAAAAACGCAGGTGTTACCATGCGGGGCATGAACAGTACGGCCCGCGTTCTGGTCATGCTCAATGGCATTCCCCTTAATAAAGCCGATGGCGGTGGTATAAACTGGAACAGAATAATTCCTTCGCAGATAGAGCGTATAGAAGTTGTGAAAGGGCCTGCTTCGACCATATACGGGGGCAATGCTATGGCTGGCATTATCAATGTCCTGACAAAAAAGCCCGATAAAAAGTTAAGCGCCCAGGTTAACGCCTCTGTGGGCTCTTACAACACCTATACATTAAACACCAGCTTATCGGGCAATGAGGTAAAAAATGAGAAAGGGTTGTACTGGAAATTAAATAATTTCCTGCGTCAGGGCGATGGCTACATGGTAAACCCTCCGGAAGTGGCAACGGAATTTGACACCACGGTATTTCTTAAAGAACTGGGAGCTGATGCAACCATAGGCTATCAGTTTAATAAAAAAGCTTCTATTGAAGCTGAGTATAATTACTGGGACGACATCAGAAGTGATGGCGTGAGGGTATATGAAGAGTTCGGCAGCTACAACCGCTATAAAACTCATGCAGCAAGAATAAACTACAACCAAAAAATGGGCAGGGGTGAGTTAAAAATTCAGCCGTATTATCAGCTCGAGAATTACTTCAAACAAAGTGAAACCGTAAGTAAGAAAAATAATAAATACAAGTATTATGATACTTATGCCGACAGGGAGGATTATGGCCTTCTGACGTCGCTGACAATACCTTTTGAGAAGGACATGCAATGGGTTTGCGGCATAGACTGTAAACAAGGAAACGTTGTCACAGAGGAAATATACTACACATCGACAGACCTGACGCAAAAGAAAGGGCAGTTAAATCAATATGCACTTTATGCGCTCTGGCAAGGGGCTTTACTAAAAAGCAAGCTTAACCTTTCTGCCGGAATGCGTTACGACAGGATAGCATTCAGGAATGGGGCTTTTGTCATTGAAACGCCCTCGGCTCTGACATCGTTTATCGAAAACTATCCCACTATGTTTACAAACGAAGACTGGGGGGCATTAAGTCCAAAGTTGTCGGCACGTTATTCCATAACGAAAAACACCAGTATATACGTAAGCTATGCCATTGGTTACCGCCCACCCATGCTCGATGATATGTGCACCAACCGCAGTGTTACCAAAGGATTTAAAATTGCCAATACCCAACTGGCCCCTGAATATCTTCATAATTATGAATTGGGAGGGGATGCATACCTTACGGATAAGGTGCGTTTCGAAACATCTTTGTACCATGCCATCGGCAAAGGATTTCATTACTTTGTAGGCACCGGCGACAGTGTTGACACAGGAGGAGATGCCCTGAAGCCTGTGTTGATACGTGATAATATAGCTGAAGTAAAGATTTACGGCGTGGAAACTGCCCTGGAAGTAAGCCTGATGAAAAACCTGAGATTGAGGATAAATCATGCCTACAATTATTCCTATATTTCCTCTTTTGAAAACGACAAATACAAAGACAAGTCTCTTGAGGGGAAACTTTTAATGGAAGTACCAGACCATACTGTAAACACTTCGCTTCAATACACTTACAAGGATTTTACAGCTTACCTTTCTTTCCATTATGTCGGTAGGCAATGGATTGATGATGAAAACACGACCAAAGTTCCTGCCTATAATTATATTAATTTCAGGATAACAACACCCCAGGTAAAATTTATTAAACTTGGGATAGAAGTGGATAATATCCTGAACAGGCAATTTTTGAACAATAAAGGGCAATGGTGTCCGGGAAGATATTTTCAGTTTGACTTGATTTTTAATTATTAAACAATATAACATTATGAAAAACAACATTTTAACTCTTCTTTTTAGTTTATTTATTCTAAGCATTGTAAACGGCCAGATTAAGCCCAAGGAAACCAATGATTTTTACGACAACGACACACTGTTTTCCCTGGGTAAAGTTACTGTTGAAATAGCAGGTGAAATTGCCAATCCAGGTCCTGTTGATTTTTCGCAGCTGCCGCTTCATCAGGAAATTGTTAAAGAAGCCTTATTGAATGAAAAAGGTGACACAGCCTTTGTCGGTGCGTACAGATACGATGGTTATTCACTTTACGATATACTTAATGACAGGGTTATTCAGAAAAAGAACGAAAAGGAATTCAACCCCATTATTGACCTTTATGTTGAGGTTGAAAACGACAAAGGCGAAAAGGTTGTGTTTAGTTGGGGAGAAATATATTATCCGATAAACAGGCATAAGATTATAATTGCCATGCAGGTCATGCGTATTGTGCCATCGAAAACGAAGGATTTGTGGCCACTTCCTACAGGATGCAAAGTGGTTGCAGCAACAGATTTGCTGACAGAAAGGAACATATACAATCCCGTTAAAATAACTGTGAAATCATATCCCAAATCCTTTACTGTAACCAGAGATATGGAAGATTTATATTCAAATGAAATAAAAATATACAAAAAAGAACAGCAGTTAAGTACATTTACCGGATTTCCTTCAAAAAACATCCCACTCATATACCATTCGGTATTTTATGGCAAAGGCCGTGGCATCCATGGCATAAGCACCTTTAACGGCATGTCTGTAAAAGAGCTTTTGTGGCCTTACTTCAGCAGGAACAAAAGCAACATTCGCCAGGCGCTTATACTTGTGGTGGCCAAAGATGGGTACCGTTCGGTATTTACATACAGCGAAGTCTTTAACAGGAATGATTTTCAGGATTTTTTGCTCAATGACAGGAGCGATGACAAGAAAAACGGGGCATTTTCAATTTTTCCCGCTCCTGATTTCTTTTCGGACAGGGCAGTGAAGGGCATTACAGCAATTTATTTAACCGAATAATTCCGAAATGATGTATAGAATTAAAAGGTTATCTGTTATTTTCATAACCGTTTTTCTGGCGGTTTCGTGTGGTTACCCACCCACGGAAAAACCTTCTGATTCAAATACAGATAAGACCTCCGGTGAACTTATAATATTTCACGCAGGCAGTTTATCGGTACCCTTTAAAAGCATTATTGAAGCTTTTAACAAGGATGAACCCGGCATTAAGGTGTTGACGGAAGCAGCAGGAAGTGTTGAATGTGCCCGTAAAATAAGCGAGCTCAACAAGCCCTGCGATATTTTTGCATCTTCGGATATAGAAGTGATAGACAACAACCTGATACCTGTTCATGCGAAATGGAGTTTGAAGTTTGCTGCAAACGAGATGGTTATTGCTTTCAACGAAAAATCGCGCAGGCAGCAAGAAATTAACAAAGACAATTGGTACCGTATTTTAACTGAAAAAGATGTTGCATACGGCAGGGCTGACCCCAATGCTGACCCTTGCGGTTACAGAAGCATTTTTACCCTGCTGCTTTCCGAAAAGTATTATGGCAACAAAGGCCTGGCCGAAGAGTTAATAAAGAAAGACACCAAACACATCCGGCCCAAAGAGGTTGACCTGCTGGCTTTGCTCGAGAGCCACACCCTGGATTATATTTTCATATACAGGTCAGTAGCCGAACAACATCAACTCAAATACATCACGTTGCCTGATGAGGTAAACCTTAAAAAGCCGGAAATGGATTCGCTGTACCACACTGTACATGTTGAGGTAATGGGACAAAAACCTGGTGAAAAGAAAACCATTAACGGTTCAGCCATTGTTTATGGGCTTACTATTCCTGAAAATGCGCCTCATAAATCAAACGCATTGCTTTTTCTTGAATTTTTGCTCGACGCTTCGAAAGGGATGATAATAATGGAAAAGAACGGTCAGACATCACTGGTGCCAACGGAAACACCCTATTACAATGAACTCCCTGAAAGGATTAAACCTTATGCTCTAATGCCCCCCAATGAAAAATGACAGGACATATTTAATTTTCAGTATTCTGGGTGGGCTCGTACTGCTTTTTATCATTGCGCCCCTGCTGAGTATTTTTCTTTCCACTTCTTTTAAAGACGTTTCAGATACCATTAAGGACAGTGAAGTCACGGAAAGTATCTGGTTGACCATTTTTATTTCGATGGTGGGGACCATACTTTTTGCTCTGGGAAGTATTCCACTGGCTTACCTAATATCGCGCAAGCAGTTTTTTTTAAAGCGTTTTTTTATTGCCGTTATCAATCTGCCTATTGTTATACCCCATTCAGCAGCGGGTATAGCATTATTATCCGTGCTATCGCGTAATACTCTGGCCGGTAAATTTGCAGGGCAGCTGGGGTTTGAATTTGTAAGCAGCCCAGCAGGCATTATGCTGGCCATGAGTTTTGTAAGCATTCCGTACCTGATTACGAGTGCTATAGATGGTTTTAATGCCGTACCTGTAAAATTGGAAAGGGCAGCCATGAATTTGGGTGCCAGTCCGTGGCGTGCCTTTTTCACCATCGCTTTACCTCTTGCGTGGCGGCCTATTTTATCTGGGCTTATACTCATGTGGGCACGCGGCATGAGTGAATTTGGCGCCGTCATTATAATTGCCTATCATCCGATTACCACACCTGTACTTATATGGGAGCGCTTTAACACATTTGGGCTCCAGTACGCCAAACCCGTATCGTTGTTGTTTATTTGTATATGTCTTGCATTTTTTATTGTCTTCAGGTTGTTAACCAAAAGAAATACAGATGCTCGGGGTTAGAAACATATCAAAAGTTCTGGGTGATTTTCATCTGGAAGACATTTCATTTTCGGTAGAAAAGGGGACTTATTTTGTACTTTTAGGGGGCTCGGGCAGTGGCAAATCGGTGCTTCTGGAAATATTATCGGGAATTATACGACCTGATTCAGGACACCTCACATTGGAAGAGAAAGATATTACTACCGCTCCCATTCAAAAGCGTCGCCTGGCCATGGTATATCAGGACCAGGCGCTTTTACCGCATTTAACCGTGTTTGAAAATATTGCCTATCCTTTACGATGCACTAAAATACCTTCCTCATTAATAAGCAAGAAAGTAGGTGAACTTGCAGCTCTTGTGGAGGTTAGTGCGTTGCTAAAAAGAAAACCGTTGACGCTTTCGGGAGGTGAGGCTCAGCGGGTAGCGCTTGCAAGAGCACTTGCTTCGGATCCTGTCTGCCTTTTATTAGACGAACCCCTGTCGAATGTGGATACGCCATTACGTTATGGGTTACGACGATTATTAAGGCGCATCAATGCCTCCGGGCAGACTATTATTCATGTAACCCATGATTTTGAGGAAGCTTTGTCGCTGGCCGATGAACTGGCTGTAATTGAAAACGGTCGAATAGTGCAACAAGGCACGCCGGAAGATGTTTTCTCGAGTCCGAAGTCGGAATTTACAGCCCACTTTACCGGCATCAGAAATTTTTTCAGAGGCAAACTTACTTCCGGCCATATTAATAACGATATAAAATGTTTTACCATAAAAAGCACCACTTTTAGTGTGGCAACAGATGCGCAAGATGGCGAGGGCTACCTGATTATTCCTACTGAAAGCGTTATTATTTCGGAAGATAAAATTGAAAACCAGGCTGTAAACCTATTACAGGGAGAAGTTGTTGATTATTTTCCCACGCGTGCCGGTATTGAAATCGTTGTAAAGGCAGGAGACCTTTTAATCAGCGGGCTTATGCCGAAAGGCACATTGTGGCAAAGAGATGAGCTAGCGGGAAAGAAAGTGTGGCTGTATATAAACAGTCTTCCAAAGAGGTTTATACCTTTATAAAGTAAACCTGAGAGCCAGTGTTGAGAAGCGGCCGGGATTTTGTTCAAGATTCCCGTCAACATACTTTTTATCAAAAATGTTTTCGATGTTCAGGTACAATGTAAGTCTTTTATACACTTCCTTTTCAAACCTGATATTAAAAATAAAGTAATCGGGGAATTTGTCGGTTTTAAAATATTCATTATCCACCCTATTCCATTCGTTAATCCAGGTGGTTCCGAAATATTTCAGCATCAGGGATGTATTGATGAAGCGGTTATTAAAGAATACTCCTGCCGCACATTTATGTTCGGGCAAGTCAGTAAGATATTTTCCGGTAAGATTAGAGTCAACCTGAGCGTTAAGAATTTTATGTTCTATAATTTGTGCATGGGCATAAGTATAATTTAAGAAGGCAAAAATTTTATCATTGAATTTATACTTCGTTTCCAATTCTGTCCCGTAAATTTCCACTTTGCCGATATTCTGTTTTTTAAAAATCGGTGCCAGTTTATAGCCGATGTTAACAGAATCGCCGGTACTTGAAAAGTACATGAAGTCGTAGCCCAGGCTGTAATAAACAGACGCATTAAATTCGAGGTTGAAGATGGTTTTTGCATCTCCGCCGGCTTCCAGGGTATAAATGTTTTCCGGAGTCAGGGTGGGGTTGGCCACTTTAAAACCATCTTTCTTTTTGCCTGTGCGTGTCATATCATCGAGCACAGGGGCCCTGAAACCTTTTGCAAATGACAAGAAGAGTCTTTTTTCTTCATTTAACTTATATTGCAGGGACAGTCTCGGGCACAGGGCATCCCATGATTTATCGCCCGTATTAGAAACTTCAAACTGCTGATAAAAAAGTATGGAATAAGAGGGGTATGTTATGGAAAAACGGGCATCGTAAAAACTGGCGTAGTCGTATCGCAGGCCTGCGGCAATCAGAAACCTGTCATTCAGGGTAATATCATCCATTACATACAAGGCGTAATTGTCCATTTTTCCTGCATTATTGATTATGTCGGTAGATGTGAAGTAGGTATCGGTACCGTCAACGCTGCCGTTTTTGAGGCTCATGCCGGTACCCACGACATGATTCTTAAATCTAAAAAACGACACATCGCATTGCAAGCCTTTATCCTGTCGAATGGCATCGGCTTGGTAGAGTTTGTATTCGCCCTCATTCATATATTCATAAATACGGAAATAATTCTCGTACGTATTATAAATAAAAGACTGCCATTTTATTAATTTGTTATGGCCCGAATATCTGGCAAGGCCTTTATAAGTAAGATGTTTGGTATAAGCGCCAAAATCATCAAATACTTTAACGCCGTTTCCTCTTTTATCGTCGAAAAATGAAAACTGGATTTCGGCATTCTGATTTTTTTTAAAATTGATACCCGCTTTAGCGAGGGTATTTATTTCGTTAAGATAGGCCGGCACAAGAATCGTGTCCTCTATTGTTCTGAAAACATCGGGAACGGTAATATAGCCATCGCTTTTTCTTCCAAAGCCGGAAAGGAGCCAATAAAGGGTTTTAAGGGTATCTGTTTTTTGCACACCCGAAAGGGTCAGGTTTGCCGATAAGGTGTTGAGGTTGCCATAGCCCAGGTTTACATCGCATCCGAAAGGTTTTACGGGTTTTGCAGATGTCATTTCGATTACGCCTCCCATGGCGCCACTGCCATAGCGGGCACTGCCCGGGCCTTTTATAATTTTAACCTGCTCAATATTGTTTTTGTTCAACAGGTTCCAGTTTACTGAACCCTCATCGGACTTATTGAGCGGTACGTCATCGAGAATAACCAAAGTACGCGCTTGTTCGTTGGCAGGCAATCCTCTCAGGCTTACTATTGTTTTCCCGGAAAAGATACCCGTGGTATTGCTGGTGTTGACTCCCGATGAGTAGCTTAGCAGGTCATTAATTTGTTGCAGGGGGGCCTGTTGAATTTCATTTTTTTGAATCAAGTTTATTCTCACAGGCTGTGCAAGCAAATCTTCTTTAGGAGCAGACACCACGAAGGTCCCCGGCATAAAAACTGAATCTTTCAGAGCAATTTTAAAATTGGTTTTTGAATTTTTGCCGACTTCCACTTTTTTTTCGTAAGTCCGGTAACCCATAAAACTTACGCTCAACACATAATGCCCGTAGTTTATATTACTAAGCCTGAAAAAGCCGCCTGAATCTGTAGAAGTGGCCATTGAAGTTTCGATAAGGCGGATGTGTGCATTAGCAAGAGGCATAAGGGTTACAGCATCAGTAACCACACCTGTCAGTTCCGTTTTTTGTGAAAAAAGAGGGAGACAATTTAAAAATAAGAAAAGAAGGGCAATAATACGCCGCATTGTCCTGCTGTGCTTATTGTTGTATTTTAAGCGCCAATTCAATTTTACCACTATCGTTTTCATCAGCGCTGATAACCTTAATCAGGCCTAACTTACCGCCAGCTGTTTTAAAAGGTATAATTTTTCCTGCGGTGGCATATTTAAATTTCTTCTTACCCCATATTTCGTGAAAAGAGACAATAAGCAGGCTGTCGTTCTGAGCCGCATCGAAATCGTTGGTTGTAAGGGGTGTATTGTTGCCATTATCGAGGCTGATGTCCCACAAGGTGTAGTGGCGTGTGGTCCAGTTTACAATCTGGGGATAAAGGGTTTGTGCATCTGTACTAAAATTGTCCATTTCGCCGGGAGAGGACAACACTGCAGACGGAGGCACATCCTCATTTTTAAAATAGCACAACATTTCAATATCTTCAAAATGTGCATCGGAAGAGTCGGATTTATAGGTAATGCCTGTAAACGGGTCAAGAAAATGGCCGTAAACCGTGTTGTTCTGAAAGCCCAGAGTTATTGAAGGAAAATAGAATATACCCCCATAAGTTGAGTTTGGGTCTTTAAATACGGTCAGTGATATTTCGGACGACAGGCGGTTGCGGTCCATAACAGTGAATTTCCAGGTTGCCACGTCTTCCACATTCTGGTAAAAAACTTTGTCCACGTCGAGGTATTCCGTATAAATAGCCGTATCCATCATGGTAATTACCTGTCCGTCAGCCAGGTATTTTTTAATAGTAAAATTCGTCAGGTCACTGCCATTTCCACGGGCTGTGATGCCAAAATACAAGCTGTGGCCAACTGCAGCGGTATCACCGTTGACGGTGTAAAGAGAACCTGTTTTAAAATCTATTACAGGCGGATAAAATTTTTCTTCTTTTTTACAAGCTGCTATAAGTAAGACACATACAATGATTACGATATTTCTTTTCATATTCTTCAAAATTACAAATTTAAAAAAATAACCTGAGAGGAAAAAAATCCCATCAGGTTATTCGAATTTAGGAAAATAAAGCAAACCTTATTTAACAATGAGTTTTGAAGTGGAAATAAGGGCGTTTTCATTATACATATTAATGAAATAAACACCCTTTTCAAAGCTCCTGAAATAAATAAGCTCTTTCACAACCTGATTGTTTTCATAAACACATTGGCCGATGAGGTTGTATATTTTAATCTGGTTGACGTTGTCGCCCGTTTCAATTGAAAAGTTTCCTGTATTGGGGTTAGGATATATATTCAAATCATTTCCATTTGTTTCGTTAATACCAGAGATGATTTCGCCGGTAATAACAATATCATCGATTTTAGATATACCTGTGGCAAGTACCGGAGCATCATTGATGTCAAGGTTGGTAGTCTGTATCCAGCGAATGGATACGTTGCTCCCCTGGTTTTCGCAAGCAGCCGGCAAATCAACGCCATTAAGCACACCTGTTGTCCAATCATTGGCGCAGGTAACCGTTCCATTAGGCAAATCAACCCAAGTAGAAGTGCCGGGAAGTTTATACTGAACCTTGAATGTTTTAGGGCCAGGGTTAGTGCCTCCGGAACTTTGTTTTGAATAGAGCTTTAAGTTTTGATATCCTGTTGATTTGAACTTAATCAACCAATAAACAGAATCGGCGCCATTTTCGAGGCCGACCACCTTTGCAGATTTATCGGGTGAGCCCAGTGAGCCATTTGTGGTATAATCAATTACCAAAGCAGGTCCGGCTGTACCATATTCACAACTGATAAACCTGCTGGCATTGAGTGATATGGCCACATCAACCAGCGAATCTGCACTGCCATCAGGAAATATCCACGCTTCGAGTGTGTCCTGCTGCGCTGACACAGTAGAACAAGCCATTGCTACTGCTGCAAAAATAAGAAGTAAATTTTTTTTCATAGTCTTTTTTTTAGTAAGGGTTATTAATTAATTCGATATGACATCATTTGCATGTCGCAAAATTAATTATATTTTTAAAAATAACAAATAAAAAAACAATCAGAGTTTACCGATAAGTTCCTTAATGATAAGAGTCATTTTAGGTTCGGCATTGTTGGCCACTTCCACCACTTCGTCGTGGCTAATTTCTACAATTTTGCCATCAACGCCAAGGTCGGTAATAATGGAAACGGCAAAGCAAGGGATTCCCATGTGGCGGGCCACCTGTACTTCGGGCACTGTTGACATGCCCACGGTATCAGCGCCCACATTGCGTATATAGCGGTATTCGGCAGGGGTTTCGAAGCAGGGGCCTGAAACGGCGGCATAGATACCTTCCTGTACTTTTATTTTATGTTTTTTGGCAATTTCTTTGGCCTTTTTAAGTAAATCTTTATCATAGGCATCGTGCATATCCAGGAAGCGGGGTCCCAGTTCTTTGATATTCTGCCCCAACAGCGGATTGGATGGTAACAGGTTTATATGGTCATTAATAAGCATGATATCGCCAATTTCGAAATTGGGATTTACGCCGCCGCTGGCATTTGACAGTATGAGGGTTTTAATGCCGAGAAATTTCATAACACGCACGGGAAAAGTGACCTCTTTCATGGTATATCCTTCGTAGTAATGAAACCTGCCCTGCATAGCCACAACTCTTTTCTTATTTACATATCCGAAGATAAGTTTTCCACTGTGTCCTTCGACAGTTGAAACCGGAAAGTTAGGTATGTCTTCATAATTGAAAACGTGTTTAATATCAATTTCCTTTACAAGTCCACCCAAGCCTGAGCCTAGTATAATTCCTACTTCGGGTTCGAATTTGAAATTATTATTTATGTAATCAACGGTTTGTTTTATTTTTTCTAACATAATTTAAAATTTGGTTATCAAAATCTGTTTTATATTTATTATGGAATTCTATTTCAATAGGGATGTAGAACAGGGGAATATTTCGGAATATATTTTTAAAAACGCTGTTTTCGAGTCTTTTTGCATCTTTTTCGGTTGTTACCATAATTTTATTTACAGAGTATAAATCCTTAAACTTTTGCAGCAATGCCAAAGCATCCTCTTCTTTATACTGATAATGGTCATTGAATTTAATTACCCTGAGGTCATCACATTTGGTTTTCAGGTGCTCCTCAAGCGGGTAGGTATTTGCAATGCCGGCAAAAAGTAAAATAACATACACTTTCGGGGGCATCTCAGAACCATTATCGGTGTACAAAGGTATAAAATTCCCGTGTTTGATATATGTAAAATAAAGTTTTTGATGCGGTTGCAGCGACAACTTGGCTTCGATATCCTTAGATACAATGGGGGATAATACTTTTGGCGATTTTGTGACGCATATTATATGTGCCCTGTGTGCTCCTGAAATAAATTCCCTGAGATTTCCCGTGGGCAGTACAAAATCATTTGTATAGAGGTTACTGTAGTCGGATAATATGATTGACAGTCCCGGTTTCACGTACCTATGCTGGAAAGCATCATCGAGTATAATGACATCGAGGTCGGGAAAGTTCCGTAGTAAAATCTCAATTCCTTTTCTCCTGCTTTCACAAACTGCTATTTTAATATTATCAAACTTATGTGCCATCTGAAGCACTTCATCGCCCACATCTGTTACAAGCGATGCACTTTCGGCCAGAAAAAACCCCTTGGTTTTTCTTTTATATCCCCTGCTGAGAACACCTACTTTAAAGTTGTTCATTAACAGTTTTATTATGTATTCCGTATGAGGAGTTTTTCCTGTCCCGCCCACAGAAAGGTTTCCCACACAAATAACAGGCAAGTTGTAGCTTTTTGACGGAAGCAAATGCCAATCGAACATTTTATTGCGAACCAGCATTATACACCCATACAGGAGCGAAAGTGGATAAGCTAAAACTTTTAAAAATTTCATCCGTTTAAAGTGAATTAAATTTTTATACGTTTAAAAAGGGATAAAAGGTTACAAATCAATACCACAGTAAAAAACATTTCGTGCTTAAATATTTTATAACTTTGATTTTTTAACACATTCCATTTATGAAAATTAAAGACATCAGCTCCCTTATCGAAGAGATTGCTCCCCTGTACTATCAGGACAGTTATGATAATTCGGGCCTGATTATAGGCCACCCTGATGATACGGTAAAAAAAACGCTATTATGTACTGATGTTACCGAAGAAGTGCTGGATGAAGCCATAAAGAAACAGTGTAATCTTGTGATTTCACATCATCCTCCCATATTCAACGCCATTAAAAAGTTAAACGGTACAAACGCTGTTGAAAGAATTGTAATCAAAGCCATTCAACATCGTATCGGCTTGTATGCTGCCCATACCAATCTCGATAATGCATCGAACGGTGTGAGCCGGATAATAGCAGAGAAAATAGGTCTCAGCAATATAAAAGTTTTATCTCCCATGGATAAAACCCTGAGAAAATTGGTTACATTTTGTCCTACAAGCCAAAGCGGGCAAGTAAGGAATGCTTTATTTGAGGCAGGTGCAGGACATATCGGCAATTACGATTGCTGCAGTTACAATGTGGAAGGCAAAGGTAGTTTTCGTGCATCGGAAAAGGCCAATCCTTTCGTGGGAAAAAAAAACATAGTGCATTTTGAACCCGAAACCCGCATAGAAACTATTTTTCCTGTACATCTCGAATCAAAAATTATAAACGCTTTGCTTAAAGCCCATCCCTACGAAGAAGTAGCATACGACATATACAGCCTTGAAAATAAAAACTCAAATTATGGTGCAGGTGTTATTGGCAAACTTTTAAAGCCAGTCAGTACTGGTTATTTTTTAAAGGAGTTAAAGAAAAATCTAAAAATAAACTGTATCAAACACAGCGCCCTGACAAAGAAAAGTGTGAGCATTATTGCGGTATGTGGCGGTGCAGGGCATTTTCTGACAGAAAAAGCCATTTCTGCAGGAGCAGACCTGTTTATAAGCTCCGAGTTCAAACACAATCAATTTGTTGACTATTCGAAAAAAATAATATTATCCGACATTGGACATTACGAAGGAGAACAATATGTCAAAGAATTAATTAAATCGTTAATAATTAAAAAATTTCCTAAATTTGCAGTCGAATTTTCAGAGATGGGAAAAAATCCTGTATCTTACTTATAATCAACATAATATATAATTTTTATGGCAACATCCAAGACCTCATCAAAATCGGCTAAAACAACGAAATCCAAAACTTCTAAGCCTGCTCCAAAAAAGGCAGCGCCCCCAAAAGTTAAAGAAAACCCCGAAATAGTAGTTACACAACATGCCAAGGAAGAAAATGAAGATTTTACCATACTGAACAAACTTAATGCTTTGTATAACCTTCAGCAAATTGACACACAGATTACAAAAATCCGCAGTGTTAGAGGCATGCTGCCCATGGAGATAAAGGATCTTGAAGATACTATTGCCGGGTTGGAAACCAGAATTGCCAATCTGAATGAAGATATAAAAGTGACCGAACAGACCATTATGGCTAAAAACCTCAGCATTAAAGATGCCCTTGCCCTTATTAAGAAATATGAATCGCAGAAAGAAAATGTAAAAAACAACAGGGAATACGAATCATTACACAACCAGATATATAATCAGGAATTGGACATAAAACTTCTCGAAAAAGACATCAAAAACCTAAAAGATAAACTTGAAATTAAGAAAAACAACAGGGATAATGTTGTAAATGAACTTGAGAAATACAAAAAAGAACTTGTGCAGAAAACCAGTGAACTGGATGAAATTGTAGCAGAAACTACAAAAGAAGAGAAACAACTTGAAGAAAAAGCACGTGAATTTCACAAATACATTGACGAAAGATTACTTACTGCCTATAACCGTATTCGAAAAAATGCCAAAAACGGACTGGCAGTTGTTACTGTTGAAAGAGATGCCTGTGGCGGTTGTTTCAATAAAATACCACCGCAACGTCAGCTTGATGTCCGCACACAGAAAAAAATCATTGTTTGTGAATACTGCGGTCGTATTTTAGTTGATACAGCGTTGTTTGAAAAAACAAAAAATTAATAAAACAAAAAAAGAAGACTGTATTTTACTGTGTGGATAAAAATTAATTTGCTTCCAGCAGTAAAATACAGTCTTTTCTATTTATAAGGTTTTGAAAAACAAATTAATATATATACTCTTAACTCTATTTTTTTTGTTGCAACAGGCAAAATTATTTGCAACATACGATTTCAATACTTCTTGCAAAGAAGCTTACAACGCCATTATTGAGCTCAACTTCATTAAAGCTAAAAACCTTATTCAAAAAGAAAAAAACGCCCATAAAGAAAATCTCATTCCCTATTATCTTGACAACATGATTGATTTTCTGAGTATTGCTTGCAGTGAAGACAAAACGCTATTTAATACGCTTAAAAGTAATAAAGAAAAACGCATTGCCTTATTTGAAGAAGGAGAGCACACATCGCCCTACTATCGTTATTGCCTTGCCGAGATGTATTTACAATGGGCGGTGGCCCGCATTATTTTTGACGAAT
>JAKIYU010000022.1 GCA_022708385.1 Bacteroidota bacterium
CCCAGGGGCATCATTTCAATATCGCAAACTTCCACGTCGGCATTGGCTGTGGCACGGACACCTTCGGCTATTTTTTCGGCCACCTTACCTGTTTTATCGTAAGCCGATACGTAAGCTACCAGTATCCTTTTACGTTCAGGCTTTTTCAGATAGGCTTGGGAATACTGTGCAGAGAGTTCAACAATCTTTTTCCAGTGGGTGCGCAGTATGGGACCATGGCCTGTGCAAACGGCGCTGATATCGAGGGGTTTTATCTTTTCGATGGCTTTCAGCAGGAATTTGCTGAATGGTTTCAGAATGACATCGTAGTAATACTTAAAAGCCTCACTGTAATCGCCCACCAGGTCATCGAACATATCGGGATGGCAGAAGTGTGCGCCAAAAGAGTCACAGGTAAAGAGCACCTTATCCTCCTCTAGGTATGTGTATATGGAGTCGGGCCAGTGCAGGTTGGGTGCTCCTATAAAACGCAGGGTTTTATTGCCCAGGCTGAGGGTGTCGCCATCCTTGACGATGATATGCGGGAAGTCGTATCCTATCAGGTCTTTGAGGTAGCGTATGGCATTGCCGCTGGCCACCACTTTGGCTCCGGGCGCCACTTTAAGCAGGTTGGCCACATTGCCCGAATGGTCAGGCTCGGTGTGGTTTACGATAATATACTCAATGCCCGCGGGGTTGCCTGCCTTTTTGAGTTTGGCCAGGTAAGTATCCCAGTACTTTTCCTTGCAGGTCTCCACCACAGCTTTTTTTTCAGCATTGATAAAATAAGAGTTGTAGGTCGTGCCAAATTTGGTTTCCATCACCACGTCGAAGGTTACCAAGTCGGGGTCGAGGATGCCAACCCATTGTACATCGGGCGTTACGTTTAAAATTCTGTTGTCTTCCATAATAATCAATTTTTTTACAAAAATACAAAATTTAGAGTTTGAAGTGTGCACTTCGACTTCGCTCAGTGTAAAAAGTTTGAAGTTTGAAGTTCGAAGTTTGAAGTTCGAAGTGAACTAAAGTGAGCTAAAGTGCCTAAAGTACTTAAAATGAATGTTGTATTTTAGACATTTTAGGCATTCTAAGTATTTTAGTTCACTTCAATTCCCTAAACACAGTCTGTGTTCTGTCGGGGCCGGTGGAAACAATAGTAACAGGAATGCCGAGGTAATTTTCAATGAACAGGATATAATTCTTAAGAGTGTTGGGCAGTTCTTCAAAGGTATTTATATCACTGAGTGCGCCGTCCCAGCCTTCGAACGCTTTGTAAACCGGTTTGAGTGTTTCGTCCGACAAATCGAAGGGCAGGTTTTCGGTTGTTTTCCCCTGATAGGTGTATTGGGTGGCTGCATATATAGTACTGAAGCCGCATAATACATCAGTTTTCATCATGATAAGGTCGGTTACACCGTTGAGCATGCAGGCATATTTCAACGCTACAAGGTCGAGCCAGCCGCAACGGCGCGGGCGCCCTGTTGTGGAGCCGAACTCTCCTCCTTTCTGCCGCATCAGTTCACCTGTTTCGTCGAGAAGTTCCGTAGAAAACGGCCCGCTACCTACACGTGTGCAGTAAGCCTTAAAGATACCATAAACGCGGTTTATTTTCTGAGGTGCCACACCCAGGCCTGAACATACGCCAGCACTGGTTGTATTTGAAGAAGTTACAAACGGATAAGTACCAAAGTCTATGTCGAGCATGGTGCCTTGCGCCCCTTCGGCCAGGACGTTCTGGTTGTGTGCCAGTGCGTCATTAATCATTATTTCGCTGTCCACCAGGTTAAGGTTTCTGAAACTCTTGGCAGCCTCAAGCCAGGCCTTTTCGTAGGCATTAAAATCAAGACCATCAATCAGGTGCTTGCTGTAGTCGAATTGGAGGTGGGCTACAGTCTGTAGGTGTGTTTCCCTGAGTTTTTGGTATTTGCTTTCAAAGCTATCCGATTCAATATCGCCCACACGCAGGCCACTGCGTGCAATCTTATCGGTATAAGCCGGTCCTATGCCTTTAAGCGTCGAACCAATCTTACTTTTACCTTTTGCCGCTTCGTAAGCGGCGTCGAGCAAGCGGTGTGTAGGCATGATAAGATGTGCTTTGCGCGATATAAAAAGATGCGCATTAAAATCTTTTACTTTAGCACTCAGATTGGCCAGCTCATTTTTAAAAATCAGCGGATCAATGACCACACCGTTGCCCACAATGTTTTTTGATGCCGAATGAAAGATGCCTGAGGGTACTGTGTGAAGAATGTATTTCTGGTTGTCGAATATTAAAGTATGCCCGGCATTAGGACCTCCCTGAAAGCGTGCTATTACAGCGTATTTATTGGTTAGCACATCCACAATTTTGCCTTTGCCCTCATCGCCCCATTGCAGGCCAAGAATAACGTCTATACTCATAACGTTCCTTATTAAAATTAAATTTTTTTTGGTGTAAAGTAAGGGAAATTTTTATTCCATTTCCTCAGCATGCGGGCAAGTGCCTGACTTGTATTTGTTACACTTTCCATGAATAATAAGCGAGTGACTGCTGATCTCGAAATCAAAATTTTTTGCAGCATCCTTTAATATTTCCTGAATGCGCGGGTCACAAAACTCAAACACCTTTGTACAATCCATACAAATGAGATGGTCGTGTTGCTTAAATTTAAATGATTTTTCGAACTGTGCTACATTCTTTCCAAACTGGTGTTTGGTAATCAGATTGGACTCAATAAGAAGTTCTATGGTGTTATACAGTGTAGCCCTGCTGACCCTGTATTTATTGTTCTTCATCTGAATATACAACGACTCCACATCAAAATGGCCTTCGCTGTTGTATATCTCCTTAAGAATGGTAAACCTTTCGGGGGTTTTGCGGTAACCCTTGTTCTGAAGGTACTTTTTAAAAAGCTCCTTAACGTTTTCGTAGGTTTCTTCTTTGCTTTTCATAAAGCATAAAGATTTAATTTAGTATAAATTCAAACAAAGATAATTATTTTAAACAGGAATTAAAAAAAAATTCTTTGCTTTTTGATATTTATTTATGTTTGTAAAAAAAATAAATACAGGTAAACACTATATTTAAAGTTATGTTTTTAAGAATAAATTTTAAATCTCATTGTTTTGCATAAGTTAATTTCAATTTTTCTAATCATACTAATTATTCAAAGCATCAGCCTGCATGCCCAATCATATACTTATCGTGAATCTTTTAAAGTTGGAAATATGGTTAGTGGTGGTATTGGTATTTGTGCAACTGCTGATACAGGCAATGTGTTATCAATCCTAATTGCAGATAGCATGTTTGCACCATTGAAAATCAACATGACTAGAGTTGATAAAATGGGAAATTTAAAATGGTCAAAAGATTATGGTGAAGCTGATGATGTCCTTGCTTACAACCCTATTGAGCTTACTGACCACAATATACTTATTTCAGGTCGAACAGGATCAGGCACCGGCAATGTTTTGATTTTTAAAACAGATTCGAATGGTAATAAATTATGGGCTAAATCATTCAGTACAGGTATGCAAGGATTTTCACAGGTTTGCCTTGAAGGTAATCCAAATAGTTATTTTATTTGTTGTGCATCAGGTAATGATATTAACGAACACTTTCTTTTATTAAACATTGATTCTACAGGAAGTCTTATTTATGCAAAACGATTTGGCAGTGACTCCTTTGATGACCCTATTTCATTTTCAAAAACACATGATGGTGGTATTGTATTTATAGGGCGAACTATGGGATTTGGTGTTGAGTCAGAAGATTTTTATTTGGTTAAATTAGATTCTCTTGGAAATGTTTTATGGTCAAAAACTTTTGGTGGTATCTATCAGGAATGTGGGAGAAAAGTTGTCGAAGCAAACGATAAAAGTCTTTTGTTAGTTGGAGAGACAAATAGTTTTAATTCACCAAACAGTGGGCTTGTTATAAAAACAGACAGTATGGGTAATTTTCTTTGGTCTAAAACATATTATACTGGAAACTTCGTTGAATTTGATGATTGTTTAAAAATGCCCGATGGTAATTTTGTAATTACAAACTCATCTTCTGGACTATTAAAGATTGACAATTCAGGAGATGTTTTATGGAGCTACAATTATTTAAATTATTTCGGAGGTTTTTCATGTTTAAACATTAATAATGATATTGCACTAGCTGGTCTGACATGGCATCCTGATTCGCTAACTATTTGTAAAACAGATATAAATGGATACAGTTGTGAACAAACTCCTATAACATATACAGTAAACAATGTCATTTTATCTATTAAAACACCTTTAACAATTTTATATCCGGTCGCACCAGTCATTACAGATTATATTTTACCTGTTGTCAATAATTATCCTCAAAGACAAATTTATTGTCAATATACTAATGTAATTGAAAGCACAGAAAAAAGTGAAGAATTAATTGCATATCCTAACCCTGCAACCAATAACCTTACAGTACAAACCCCTGAAAATTACATAATTGAAATCATAAGTGTTAAAGGGCAAATTATTAAAAAGCTCATAAACAATAATAATGAAACAACAATAGATTTGTCAGACTTATCCCCAGGAGTTTATATAATAAAAGCACATTCTGATAAAGGATTCTTAATACATAAATTTATAAAACAATAAAACATATTATTATTTCTATAATGAAAAATATATTATTTCTATCTGCCATTTTATTTCTATTCACTATATTTATCTTTAATGCGTGTAAAAAAGACGTAAACAATACTGATGATTTTGACTCCACAACAACGCATATAAATACTTTGTGGAACCATAAATACGCAGACTATTGTATGGTTAATTCCGGTGCGGGCGACAATGGATTTGTTGTCACTAACGATGGTGGTGTTGCAGTATTTTTTTCGTGGAATAATGATACTGCAAAGGGTACTTGCCTGCTTAAAACAGATGGGAATGGTTTAATATTGATAAATAACACTTATCCCGAAACGGTTTTAGGAAATTCCTATACTTCACTTATACAAACATCAGATAACGGTTTTTTACTTATTGGCTTGCATTACGTTGGAAAAACGGATGTCTCCGGAAATCTTATCTGGTCTAAAGAGTTGAGCTCACTGTGGATGGACGATGCTGTTGAAAAGATTGGTGGTGGCTTTTATATTTTAGCAAGTAACAATAACAGCCAATTGGTTTTGGTTGAGATGAATGGACTTGGTGATACCATAAATAGTACTGTTCTTAGGGATTCCCTTTTACTTCCCGATGGTGAAATGGAATACAATTCAAATGGTGAAATAATAATTTCTTATACCGATAAAATCAATAACGAATGGGCTGGTCACCTGCTGGCTCTTAGTTCAAATAATACAGAACAGTGGTCTTTAAATTTTATCAACCCGAGATTTCATACAGGGCTTAATTCATTTTATATCAATACTGATAATTCAATAATGACTGCAGGCTATATTTATTCTGCTTCTACAGTAAGTGATATGGCTCTGGTTTCCAAAATAAACGCTTCAGGAACAATAATTTGGCAAAAATCCATGACGAATCTCCCTTGTAGAGCTAAAGATATTGTTCCCTCAACTTCAGGCAATTCATATATTTTGTCTTTGGATCTTGATTTGAAAAAAATAGCAAAAATCAGCGATTCGGGTGATTTAATATGGAATGAAAGCATAGAACCAAACAATGTATATGGCCCAATTGAAGGAATGCTAAAAAAACAAGGTAACTGCTATTACTACTTTGGGGATGTTCCCAATGTAACAAATTTTAAATATAACCCTGTTTTAATAAAGTTCTCAGAACAATAAAATTTGCATAAATAATTCAGCGAACCCCAGCCCACGCCTGTATGGCAGTGGTGTGTGAGAGTACGGAGATGCGCCCGAAAGACCAACCCGATGGCTATTGGGTCTGAACTTTAGTTCACTCCGAACTTCTGAAATCTTCAATCGATGTTCTTCAATTTTAACTGCCGAAGGGAGTCGTTATTAAATGGAGCCGTGCCTGTATAGCAGGTTTATGTGTGAGTGTGGGTATAGAGGAGTGCCCGCGCCCGTATAGCCAACTTTAGGCATTTCTTAAAAATTTACCTGCGTCAGCATATCATACATCTCCTTCCCAAACTTCTGTATTATAGGTTCCTTAAGGAAATGCAGCAGCCGTATCTTGTTTTCCATGCCATTACAGCGTGCGCTTTTGCAGATATCCCATTGATGGTAATTGATGGCGTCGTAATCGTGGTATTTGGATACTCTTAAAGGGTAGAGATAACACGATACCGGCAAAGGCCTTTTCTATTGCGCAACGGGCAATGCCTTCCGCATCAAAAAAAACATACGCACATTGTTTGTTGTCTATCAGCGGTGTAACAAACTCTCCGTGAACATCCACCATATATTTGCCATTTTCTTCAATGGCAGCGATGCTGTCGGGAGGTAAATAAGGGCGCAACTCATCAAAAATATCATCAAGAATGGACAACTCTTCCTCAGTCAAAGGTGCCCCTGTATCACCTTCAATACAACAGGCGCCCTTGCATTGGCACAGGTCGCAGGCAAAAAACTCTTTTACCAGGTCGTCAGAGATAATATAGTTTTCAAATACAATCATTGGGAAGTGTGAAGTGTGAAGTGTGAAGTTCGGAGTGGTTTTTTATTGCATTTTTAACTCCGAACTCTGAATTCCGAACTTGCCTGCGGCAAGCAGGCTCCGAACTTGTATTTTTTACAAAATTCGGTTTATTTTCCGCTCCTGCATTTTTTCGAGGAGTGCGGCCACATTTTTAAACTTATTGTTGAGTATCATAGAAGCAATGATGTAGGGTTTGTAACCGGCTTCAACGTAGGTGGGGATGCGGTATTTTTCGAATACGGATGCGCTTACTTCGCCTTCTTTGCACGAAACGCCCGAAATGTCGGCAGGGAGGCAGTGCATGTAAAGGGCATTGCCGTTTTTAGTCAGCTTCATTTTGGCTTCGTCGCATTCCCAGTTCTTGTAGTTGGCGTTTTCGGCCAGGCAGGCTTTTTCGAGTTGTTTTAGGCCGTCCATATCCTTGTTACGAAGTAATGTGGTGCGTTTTTGCATCACATGGTAGGGGGCCCAGCTTTTCGGATAAACGATGTCGGCATTTTCAAATGCTTCTTCCATGCTATTGCTCAGTGTAAATTTACCGCCCGATTTTTCGGCATTTTGTCGCGCTACTTCAATAACATCAGGGATAAGGTCGTAGCCTTTGGGATGGGCCAGGGAGACCTCCATGCCAAAACGTGTCATCAGGCCGATAATACCTTGTGGTACGGAAAGGGGTTTGCCGTAGCTGGGTGAATAGGCCCAGGTCATGGCTATTTTTTTGCCTTTAAGATTTTCGAGGCTGCCAAAAGTGGTCTTAAGGTGCAGCAGGTCGGCCATGGACTGTGTGGGATGGTCAATGTCGCATTGCAGGTTAACAATACCGGGACGCTGGGGCAGTACACCATTGGTATAGCCATCGGTAAGGGCATCGCCCACTTCCACCATATAAGTATGGCCGGCGCCAAGGAACATATCGTCGCGTATGCCAATCACTTCCGTTAAAAACGAAATCATATTGGCCGTTTCCCTTACGGTTTCGCCGTGTGCAATCTGCGAGGTGCTTTCGTCGAGGTCCTGTACTTCGAGGCCAAGCAGGTTGCAGGCCGAAGCGAACGAAAAGCGGGTACGGGTGCTGTTATCCCTAAAGTTCGATATGGCCAGGCCAGAGTCAAAACAACGCAGCGAAATATTGTTGTCCCTGAAATAACGGGCAATCTCTGCTACGTAAAGTATTTGCCTGAGCTCATCATCGCTCTTTTGCCAGGTAAGCAAAAAATCATTGCCAAAAAGATTCGTGTCGAGTTTTTTTAATTTTTCAATGGTTTCGGAATAAGAAAAGTTTTTCATGGTTATTATTGATTTGATGATTTATTTTTTGATTGAAATTTTTCTTCAGTATCGAAGCCTTTCTTGTCGTATTTCGAAGGGCATTTGAGCAAGAGGTCAGTGGCCATAAAAGTACTGTCCTTCATGCCGCCTATAATGACCACCTGTTCCGATTTTTCAAAATCCTGCGGTTTTTCACCATTGAAAACCACCACATTCTCTTTATTGTTCTTATCGAACATATAAAAGACAAAGTAGCGCGCATCGGAAGTTACGACCACTTCGGCAGACTTTTCATTATTGAACTTCCCAATGATGTGAAATTCCTCTCCGGGGTTTTGAAGCGCTTCGTCAAAGTCGGAGTATGTGCTGGCATTACTGACAACGCCTATGATAATTCCCAGGCCGATTGCCAGCAATACAATAAGTACGATGTGTTTTTTCAGAAATGTCATGACTGTTCTTTTTGTTTGGTGTTTTTTTCGAGCTTTCGCAGCTTGTAGTCTATAGTAAAAAGGAAAATGGCCAGGCCTGCAAAAATCACAGACAGCACAGCCACTACAACAAAATATTTATCCTCCATAAATAGGTTATTTTAATTTATTCTTTAAAAGCGCCATCCTTACACGTATATTGACAATCCAAAAACCGGTAAGTATCCATCCCAACGTTGCTGACATAAAAACGGGGTACATATTGGGCTGCATTTTGGCAACCGCAAAGGGTGTTTCGTCGGCACTGCCCGGATGCAGCGACCCGTCGGTAACGCGGGGCAAAATAACCACAAAAACAACCAACAGCACAAAAGCAAAAATGTTGTAAACGGCTGCTAATCGTGCCCGTAATGCCGTACTGCTGACCGATTGCCTCAGCACCAGGTAAGCCAGGTAGGCCAGCATGCTTACAGCTGCTCCGTTAAGTTTGGGATCGTTTACCCAGTAACTGCCCCAAGTAAACTTCGCCCAAAGCATCCCTGTAACGATGCCGGCTGCTCCGAAAAACAAGCCCGTATGAACCGCCTCCAGGGCTTTTACATCATCATCTTCCCTGGCCGAAGCCAGATAACGCAGGCTGCAAAAAACAGCATAAAAAAATACCGCAATCATACTAAACCACATGCACACGTGAAAAAAAACATTGCGTATGCTTTGAGCTACCAGTGGCAACTCCGGCACATCTATGGTCAGCCCGGCAATAACAGAATAAAGCACAAGTATAACCCCTGCCAGTTTCCAACCGAAATGCTTTAGCCAGTAAACAATGCCTAATCTTTCCATATAAAAGGAAAAAGTATATACGAAAGAATGTTTATAATGATATTTAAAAGCAGCAAAATTAGTAAAAATTTCAGCGCTTCAGCCGTGTTAAATAAGCCCCCTGCCATTTTTGTCAGTTTAATTAATATGGTAAGCATAGGCAACGCTAAAGGAAAACT
The DNA here is from genome assembly GCA_022708385.1 of Bacteroidota bacterium. Lineage (GTDB taxonomy): Bacteria > Bacteroidota > Bacteroidia > Bacteroidales > PXBB01 > JAKIYU01. Next base: position 9,281 of record JAKIYU010000022.1, read on the forward strand.
AAGGATGGCCACCAGCGAAAGGCTGCTTCCCGCTTTCCAGGCTATTGCACTGGTCATGGTGAGCATGGAGGAAAGACCCATGCTACCCAAAATAAGTGTTGCAAGAAACAACAACTGGCTTTGAATCAAATCCCTGAAAAACAAGCTATATGCAAGGTAAGTAAGCAGGCTTAATATACTCATCAGGGCATTGTTGTATCCTGTTTTGCCCATAATAAAAGCCCCCGGCGACGTGATTGTCTGGTAATAATAATAGCGTTTCCGGCTTTCCATCAAAAAACTGCGCGACACGGAGTTGATGCCCACAAATACGATTATTATCCAAAACAGGGCACTCCATACACGCAAATCAATCATGCGCTGTAATGCCAGATAACATATAAAAACAGTGGAAATAATGTAAAGCAACGCCCCACCCAGAGCATGTTTCTGTCGCCACTCAATGCGCAGGTCTTTGATTATCAGATGTTTGATGTGCTGCAACACGCTAATCTTTTTGTGAGCACAAAATTAAACATTAATTCCCAAATACTTCTTAAATCAAAAATCGGTGTTCTTTATTCTTAAATATATATTTCTTACTCTCTAACAAGATATTTAAAAAAATCGCACACCATTTCTTTGCTGCCTGCTTCAAAAATCTGAAAGATAAAATCGTCAGGATATGTCGCCAGCAGCGCGGTAGCTTTTTTATTAATTGCAGGGGGCAGCATGCTGCGGCAGAATTTAAGTTTGCTCCTTATATCTTCCTCTTTAAGTGCAAGCTGTCCTTGGCTAAGCCCTTTGTTTTTGTGCAGTTGCAAAAAGTGCGCAGAAAGATAACTTTCGCAGGAATCTGGGCCCGTAGGGTCCTGTTGTTTGTTTTCTGCCAGGGCCAGGCACGACTCAACAAACAGCACATACGCCTCAAAACGATGTTTGTTTTCTCTTTGTATTTCAGTGTCTTCGGGCAGCTTTACGGCATAATAGGACCTAAGCAGTGCCTTAAGTTCATCTGCAGGAAGGTTCCATAAGGTTACTGCAGGGGGCACCCATACGGTATGAAGGTACAGCGCCGTATCCTGCTCTCCGAAATAACGGAACATTTCAGGGATTTCGCACCTATTCACTTTCAGTGGGCAGGCCCACACACCGAAAAATGTGCCCTTCTGCCGGCTGTACTCTCTGAAATACTGCAGGTTTTCCATCACTTTTTCGAAACGGCCATGGCGGCGTATCTGTTCATAGGTCTCTTTGTTGAGACTATCCAACGACAATGAAATTTCGAAAAAGCCCCTGCTGAGCAGGTCTTTTATTTTATCGTTCAGAATGGTGCCATTGGTGGTGATATTGATCCTCACAGAGGAATTAATTCTGAGGATGCGCTCCCAGATGTCGTAATAAATCTTTATAAGGAACGGCTCGCCGCCGGCAAAGCTGGCCTGGTGCAGGTAGGGAATGAAGGGCTCAAGTTCATCCACAAAACTTTTACCATAAGGACTGTGGTAAGGTCTGTAGAGTGGCGACTCCTGCCTGATGACCGAGGAGTTGTCGGCATTGCACATGATGCAGCCCAGGTTGCAGGTATTGTCGAGGTCGAACGACATTTGCACGGGGTAACCGGCCTTGTTTCCGGGCAGATGATCGAACATGCGGGCCTTAACGGAAGCGTATTCCTTGTTGAGCAGTTGGTTGTGGCATACAAAACAACCGAAACCAAGGTCATTGTTTTGAATGTGTCGTCTGAGTTTTAATGCCGTTTTTCCCTGCCAGATTTCTTTAAGAGTTTGCAGGGGATATTCCCCCAACACAGCTTGTTGGTTAAAGCAACAGGCCAGCACACGGCCGTTATTGGCAAAATGAAGGGCCTTGAAAGGGGCATGGCACAAATAAGCCGTCTGCCCGGGCAAACGCGTGGCATTATAAGCTCTCACCACAGACTTGCCGGGCGACTGGAGTTTGTTGTATTTGTAAAAAAAAGACAGCAAAAGTTTGGCGGATAAATTTTTATTGAACTTTTTATGCGAAATTATTAAATAATAATTATAACCCTTCAATAAATTCTGTAAACTGTAGTATTCTGCGGCTGTTTTCTTTATTAAAAAGTAGGTGTTCAAAATCTTTCATTTTTATTTTTAAATCTGTTGTTTGAAGCATTATACCAACTGCAGACTTTAATTCATACATATTTTTAATACCGCATTTTGCATTTAAAAAATTGAAATCGGGTTTTATTTGTGAAAGCAAAAACATGACATCATAAAAATCACGCCCTTTTCTTCGGGATATCATTGCGGCTATTTTCATGGCACATATTACTTCGTTTGGAGGCACAGGAAAAGGGAAGAAAAAGCCACAACCCTTAATATGGGTTATCACAGATTTATAGTGTACTTCTTGATCCTGACTTTCAATTTTAATCATAAAACGTTCTTCTTTGTGGCCAGTTAAACCAAGCTCAAAGAGTAATTCAGGAAAATATAAACTGCTGCGGAAAGCGCGAAGTTTTGTATCATCACTATCTTTAAAATCTACAGCATACCCATTGCGCTTTAAGAACGCCAAAACCATTTCATTCATTTCGACGAACTCAGCTTCAGATAAACATTTACAATCAAAATCCAGATCTTCCGAAAACCTGTCTATACCCTTTACAAGCCTAAGATAAGTACCACCGATGAAAGCAAGTTTTTTAATATACTTTGTGGTTGATAGAAACTCAAGAATTTGCAACTGAATATACTCTTTGAGCATGTATTTTTGGTACACAGGCATGTGTTGTATGTGAGCTGGAAAGAAATTTCTGATGCTATCTATCTGTATCATAATTCATATATTTTAATCAGCTTTTTTACCCTTGATTCTAAAGATTTGTTCTTAAATAGGGAAGCATATTCTTGAAACAATGGAATATTTAAGTTATGGGCAAGGAAGCCTTCATCCAGACGCAGCTCGACAATTTCCTGCTCGGTATTATAAAAATTGTAAAGATATAATAAGTCTAAAATAGCTTTTTCCGGTTTTGCGATATTATAGGTGCGCATAGCATCCATACTTATTAAATTATAACCAAAAAATAAATCATTTTTTATTGTTTTGTACACATAAGTACCAAATGCATTATTGAATGTGGCAGTTTTTAATGTACATACACTCATTATTTGAATAACAGCTTCAGGTATGATGCCATAATACGACAAGGCTGTGTGAAGACTTATATACGATGGCTGATACATTTTGTTGGCAAAATAAAAGGCGAAGTTCTGCTTGCCTATATATTCGGGAAAAGTATAGAATCCCTGTCTTAACTTTATGAGCAAATCTTTTTTTTGCCACCTTGTCAGGTTATTCTTGTCGAAGCCGGCTTGCCAGGCATATACCTGGCGCGTATTAAAGCATACTAAATCAATAAACTGTTTTCTGAACTCAAGATAATTCATTGTTTTGTTTCCATTATTCTGCAAATATAATGAATTATAGAAATAAAAAAATTTTTTTTAAATAATGACAGGAAAAATAAAACAATAGAAAATGCTCGCTTGTTTTAATAAAATGCTTGAAATTATTATTAACCTCCCTGTATTAAAAACTTTAAACTATTTTTGTGTCTGTTTTAAAAAACCATGATACTTATGGGATTATTATGTTCCCGATATCTTGCCCCAAAAAAAATGCCTGTATTCTTGCTGGCGGTCTGCATTTTAACAACCTTCTCGTGCAACAGTGGGGGTGAAAAAAATGAAAAACCCCTGGCACGGGTTTATAATGATTACCTTTACCTTTCTGACATAAAGGATATTTTTACTACCGTAAGCTCGCCTCAAGACAGTATTGCTTTTCTTAAAAATTATGTTAACAACTGGGTGCGCAACAGGTTGGTATTGCATACCGCTGAGAAAAACCTTAAACCCGAACAAAAAGATTTCGAAAAGCAACTCGAAGAGTATCGCAACTCGTTGATTATCTATACGTACGAAACGGAGCTGGTTAAGCAAAAACTCAATGTAGAGGTAACCGACACCGCCATTGAAAAGTACTACAACGACCACAAGGAAAACTTCCTCCTGAAAGACAATATTGTAAAGGTAACCTATGTTAAAACCCCTAAGAAAACGACCAATTTGGCACGTATCAAAAGCCTTTACAAATCGGACGATGACGAAGACCTCTACAAGCTGAAAGAACTGTGCGACAGGGAAGCCGTCAACTATTTTCTTGATGATGTGTGGCTGGTGTTCAACGACCTTACCAAGGAAATACCGATTAAAACGTACAACCAGGAAGAATTTCTCAAAAATAACCGCTTTATAGAGATGCAGGATTCGTTGTACAATTATTTCCTTAATATCAGGGCTTTCAAAATAAAAGAATCTGTTTCGCCGTTAAGCATGGAAAAAGAAAAAATCCGAAGTATCATCATTAATACCCAAAAGATAGAACTCATAAAGAAAAACCAGGATGAGATATACAATGATGCGGTTGAAAGAAACAGATTTGAAATTTATATTAAGTAATTACCAGCGAGAATCATAGATGAAAATTAAAACCCTTTTATTTACCCTGTCACTGCTTTTTGCATTTTCAGCTGCCCGCCCCCAGCCACAGGTTATCGACAACGTTTTGGCAGTCGTGGGAGGACATGTGGTGCTCAAATCGGATGTCGAAAGCCAGTATTTACAATTTACGGCCCAGGGCAGCAAGGGAGGCCCCGACCTTAAATGTGAAATATTTGAGGAACTGCTGTTTCAGAAATTAATGCTGTACCAGGCCGAAGTGGACAGCCTCGAAGTGTCGGAAAACCAGGTGGAAAGTGAACTGGACAGGCGCCTGCGTTATTTCATTTATCAAATTGGCTCACAGGAGAAACTCGAAGAATACTATAAAAAATCCATTACCGATATTAAGAACGAATTCCGCGAATATATCAAAGAACAATTACTTGTGCAGCAGGTTCAGTCGAAAATTACTGACAATATTAAAATAACACCCTCCGAAGTCAGGGAGTTTTTCAACAGCATTCCTAAGGACAGTTTACCGCTTGTGAGCTCTGAACTTGAAATTGGTCATATTGTCAAAATTCCGCATGTTTCCGATTCCATAAAATTGGAAACACGTAAAAGGCTTAATGAGCTGCGTGAAAGAATTATCAACGGTGAAGATTTCGGTGCTTTGGCTGTGCTTTATTCCGAAGATCCGGGCTCTGCAAAAAAAAGTGGGGAACTGGGCTTTACCAACAGGGGGGAACTTTACCCCGAATTTGAAGCCGTTGCCTACAACCTGAAAGACAAGGAAGTATCGCAGGTTATTGAGTCGAAGGCCGGTTATCACATCATTCAGCTCATAGAGCGCCGCGGCGAAAGAATCAATGTACGCCACATCTTAATCCAACCTAAACCATCGGTCGAAGACATTGCTTCTGCCAAAAAGTTTCTCGACAGCGTTTACACCCTTATTGACACCCACCAGTATTCATTTACAGAAGCTGCCCAGAAATTCTCTGACGACCCCAGCAAAAACAACAACGGCATCATTATCAACCCCCAAACGCTTACATCAAAATTCGAGAATGACGATGTCGAGCCCAGCTTGTTCTTCATAGTGGACAAAATGAAACCAGGAGAACTCTCAAAACCGGTTCCCATGCGTACCGACGAAGGAAAACAAGCTTATAGGCTGGTGTACCTGAAATCGAGAACAGAGCCTCATACAGCTAACCTGAAGGACGATTACGATAAAATTCAAAATCTGGCACTCCAGTTCAAGCAAAACAGAGAAACCCAGAAGTGGATCGACAATAAGTTAAAAACCACCTACATCAATATTTTGGATAATGCCTATGAGTGTGTATTTAAAAATAATTGGATACAATAAATGAAAAATATGACATACACTAACGACATTGAAGCCGTTGAAGCACTGGTCAGAAAGCACGAAACGCTGCGTAAAGAAGTTGAAAAAGTTATTATTGGCCAACAACAGGTGGTCGAAGATGTGCTCATCTCACTTTTTGGCAGAGGACATTGCCTGCTCATTGGCGTACCAGGACTGGCCAAAACACTGCTTATAAATACCACGGCCAAAGCCCTCGGCCTTAAATACAGCCGCATACAGTTCACACCCGACCTGATGCCATCGGATATTGTTGGCACAGAAATTCTTGATGAAAACCGCAAGTTTCGTTTTATTCAGGGGCCGGTATTTGCCAATATCATTTTGGCCGACGAAATAAACCGCACACCCCCTAAAACACAATCGGCGCTGCTTGAAGCCATGCAGGAAAAAAATGTTACAGTTGCAGGCAATACCTACCAGCTGGCTGAACCTTTCTTTGTACTGGCCACACAAAATCCTATTGAGCAGGAAGGCACCTACCCGCTCCCCGAAGCCCAGCTCGACCGCTTTATGTTTAATATTTTGCTCAGTTATCCCGATTTTAAGGACGAGGTCAGCATTGTAAGCGAAACAACATCCGACAAGGAAATTTCCATAGACGTGATTTTATCTGCAGATGAAATTATCTATTTTCAAAACCTTATACGCCGCATTCCGGTTGTTGACAATGTGATTCAATACGCCGTTAAACTGGTGTCAAAAACAAGGCCGGGGTCATCGCTGGCACACCCTATAGCCGACAAGTACATTTCATGGGGAGCCGGCCCCAGGGCCTCGCAATACCTGATTATTGGCGCCAAGTGCCATGCCGCCCTTTATGGTAAATTTTCACCCGATATTGAAGATGTGAAGAAGGTCGCCGCCCTTGTCCTCCGCCACCGTATCGTGCGCAACTACAAAGCAGAAGCCGACGGCATAAGCGTTGATGCCATGATTGAAGAACTGCTGAAAAACTAATTTACTGACCCCTGCTTGAAAGCCATTTTAAAAAAACGGGCATTAAAATTTATTTTAATAGCAGGTATTGCTTTTATAATCTTCATTATAACTTATTTTAGTTTTATTAAAATTTACGAGGATCTCTCCATTTCAATACCTGCCCAAACAAGCCTTAATCTGAATATTGCCGTAACGGGCCGCACGGTCTTTAATGATGAGAGATTATTGTTTTCTCCTAACGACAGTACTTGTTTGATTGAAGCCAATTACTTTAAAAATATTTACATTAGGCTTAAAGAACCCGGATTAACTATCAGTGATACCTTAACTTTACTAATAAATGGCAACAGTTACCATATAAAATTAAACAGACCCGATTTTTCAAAAAACGGCTATCAATACTTTGATGTTCATTACAGCAGTAAAAAATCATTTGCGACCAAAATTAAATACATTCTAAAATGTAATTTAATTCACATTTCCGACAAATTTAAATATTCCATATCCCTCATACTTTTCTTTCTCCTGCCGCTTTACATACTGCTTTTTGTGATTTT
>JAKIYU010000271.1 GCA_022708385.1 Bacteroidota bacterium
CGACTTTCTTCTTTTACAACTTAATGCCAGTATGCCTTCAAACTACAATGCTTATTATAACGGCTGGAATATAGGTACTACAGCCAGTCCTAGCGGCGTATCCATACACCATCCTGCAGGTCTAATCAAAAAGATTTCGACCTATACATCCACACTGACTACTACAACTTGGTCGGGTGGTGCTACAGGTGCACACTGGATGGTTACGTGGGCACAAACCCAAACCAATCACGGTGTTACTGAGGGGGGGTCTTCAGGTGCGCCCCTTTTCGATAACAATAAATATATCATAGGAACCCTTACTGGTGGCAGTTCTTATTGCAGCACCCCGACCCAGCCCGACTTATACGGCAAGATGTCGTACCATTGGATTTCGAATGGCACGGCCAGCAACAGGCAGTTAAAGCCTTGGCTTGGTCCGAGCTATACACAGACAACTCTTACAGGCACAAGTACCTGTGGCAGCAATCCTGGCACCTTAGTATGTACCAACGCCTTTAATCTTACCTGCGGCCAAACATATACTGGTACCACAGTTGGAGGCGCTTCCAATGTTTCTACCTATAACTGCCAAACATGGAGCGAAAGTGGACCTGAAAAAGTGCATAAGATTGTCACAACTTCTACCGGCACTATTACGGCAACTCTAAGCGGTATGTCAGTCGATCTTGATGTATTTATTCTCAGCAGTTGCAGTGAAAGTGCCTGCGTTGGCAGTGGCGATAATTCAGCTTCTTATGCCAATGCACCCGCCGGCACCTATTATATTGTTGTTGACGGTTACAGCGGCGCCAGCGGTGCATATACCCTTAACGTTACCTGTTCAGGTGGCACAACTTCCACTTGTGACACCATTACCAATGTGGGGTCAAGCGAAAGTCTTACCTATTATACCATGCAAGGGGTCTGGGGTTATATTCCCGGTCATAACGGCAACAGTATAACAGCTTATGCCGATAAATACACCAACAGCGGTACCAAATATATCAAATATGCCTGGGTTCCAGCAGCCAAAGCCTATGCAGGCAGCGGTTCTTCAAGTGTCAATTTTAAAGCATGGAATGGTTCAGGCTCTACTCCGGGGACTTTGCTCGGAACCAAATCATTTACCATCAGCAGCTTTACCGTTAACCAGTGGAAACTCATTGAGTTTACTTCTCCTATTGCAGTAACCGGTAACTTTTTCTTCGGTTTTGAAATAAACTACAGCAGCACCGACACCTTTGCCGTATATACTGCTGCCCACCGTGCCGGAGGCGCAAATACCGCCTACATGTATTACAATGGTGGCTGGTCAGATTTTGCCACTGCTTTTTCGGGAAATCTTAACACTTCTCTGGGTATAGAACCTGTTCTTTGCACTACGGTTGATATTGACGAAAACAGCGAACTGGCCAACAAAGTGGTTATTTTCCCCAACCCGGCCAACGACCTTATTGCCGTTGATTTTAACTTTTTTAAATCCCATATCGAAGAGGTGGTTGTTTACGACGTTATCGGCAAGGTCATTGAAAATATTGATATCAGCAAGATTAGTGAAAACAAAGCCTATATCAGTCTCGACAACTATAAATCGGGCTTGTATTTCATCTCTGTCAGATCAGGCAATAAGACCAATGTAAACAAATTTACTGTTATCAAATAATGGACCTCAACATTATATATATAAGAGACTGCCTGCATTTATAAAGGCAGTCTCTTTTTTTTAAAAGCACCAATAAAAATGAGCAGGCCATTAACAGCACTGTTAAAGCACGATAAACAATCTGATAAAGCCGTTAAACATATAGCTGAAAAGATACTTACCGGGAACAGAATCAGCGCAAAAGAAGCGTTGGTTTTATATCAAAAAGCTGGTCTGCCTCTCATGGGGAGCCTTGCCAATTTTGTCAGGGAGCAGAAAAACGGAAAGAATGTTTATTTTATCAGGAATATTCATATCGAATACACCAATAAATGCGTGAATCACTGTGCCTTTTGTTCATTCAGAAGCAAAACAGAAAAAGATGCCTGGGAGATGACTCATGAAGATATACTGTCATGTATCAGAAAAAGTATCGGCAAAGGGATAAACGAGGTCCATATTGTTGGAGGCATACATCCCGAAAGGGATTTGTTTTTCTGGTTGCCGGTGCTGAAGAATATCCGTGAGTTGTACCCTCATTTGCATATCAAAGCTTTTACCGCTGCCGAGTTAGATTACATCATTACCCGTGCAGGACTGGAAGTTGATGAGGGGCTGGAATTGCTAAAAGCCAGCGGACTGAATTCTATCCCCGGCGGTGGTGCTGAGATTTTTGACGACAGCATCAGAGCACGGTTGTTTCCCACAAAGATATCATGGAAACGCTGGCTCGGGATTCATGAAGCAGCTCATAGAAAAGATATTCCATCCAATGCCACCATGCTTTATGGCCATGTTGAAAGTATTCAGAACAGAATATTTCATCTTGAAATGTTACGTAACCTGCAGGATAAAACAGGCGGTTTTAATGCTTTTATTCCTTTAAAATACAAAAGTAAAAACAACACACTCAAGGGACTGGAAGAGACATCTCTTCCGGAAGACCTTATGATATTTGCCTTGTCGCGAATTTTCCTTGATAATTTTCCTCATATTAAAGCCTACTGGCCGATGCTTGGAAAGGATACAGCTATGCTGGCCATGGACTTTGGCGCCGATGACCTCGACGGCACCATCAATGATACCACTGTTATTTATTCCAAAGCCGGTGCCGCAGAACAGAACCCTATGTTGGGAAGCGACGAAATACTGCACCTTATCAAGATTCATAGAAAAGTAGCAGTGGAGAGGGATGGCATTTATAATCCTATAAACAAAATAGAGGAATAATAAGATTATACCTGCAAAAAGATGTAAATTTGTTTATTCGACAAATAATAATAAAATGAAAACAACAAAGATTACATTAATTCTAACTTTTTTGACTGTCAGTCTTACCCTTATGGGGCAGTTGAACCCGGTTAACAATCTTTATTATCAGCAAACATACGATTATGGCAACAGTTTTTGTCCTTCGTACAATTGTTTTTCCCTAACTTGGACACAACCCAACAGCTCCAGCGATACGCTGAAAGGGTACCATGTTTACCGCAATGACGTTTTCTGGGTTTTTACATCGCAAACCTCCGTTTCATGCAGTGGTATAGCTCCCTGCCCATATCCCGGTTTTTATGATGTCCTCCCTTTCTGGATAAAAGTGAAAGCCGTTTACAATGCTGACTCTCTTGAATCTATTGCTGATGATTCGGTTCATGTAAGCGACCTGGCTATTACTATTGATGAAATAAGGGAGACAGATTTTCTTCTTATAAAAAACCCTGTAAAAAAAGGCGAAAGTATATCCCTTATTTTGCCTTATAACGGACAAGAAAATTGTGTGATTCGCATAACTGCCTCTTCAGGTGTAATAGCCAAAGAATGCCACATTAAAAATAACTACGGAAACAAGGTCAACATCTCTTCAACAGGACTTGAGTGCGGTATGTATTTTATTGAATTGCTTTCGAATGTTTATCAAAAGAGATTGAAACTATTAATAAATTAGTTATGTATATTTTGTGCGAGGCAAAGTATTGGAAAATCATGTCGCCTTTTCAGGGCTTGCTCTCAGAAAATCATAATAAATAAATGAAAGAGACAAAATTTGATATAGATTGCTTACTGGTTTGTCCGCCCCGAGATAAATCGCAGT
>JAKIYU010000272.1 GCA_022708385.1 Bacteroidota bacterium
CAAAACAGCTCAGAGAATCATTGTTGACCTGAAAGATAAAATTACCAAACCCGATGATGCAGGCCCTTCGGGTATGGTATCACCGGTTTTTGATAACAGGAGAAATGAAGCGGTGCAGGCATTGGCCATGCTCGGATTTAACAAAACGGCTTCGGAAAAAGTCATTGATAAAATTCTGATGCACCAGACCGAAATAATTTCTGTTGAAGAATTGATAAAGCAAGCGTTAAAAAATCTATAATTCGAGTTCTTTTGGAGAGATTAATAAAAACGTCTTTAGTATTATTTCCGATAGCGTTGCTTTTTGTGGCGATATTCAGCTCTAACGCCACCTGTATTTCGAACAGCAGCCATGTTTATCATCAACCGCCTGATACTACTCAAGGCGATACAGGACAGGTGAAGCTGCCTTATCCCTTTACAAACGAAACCGGAGGACTGTACCTGAACAACCCGCCGAATATGACCACCCAAGTTGAATATAACCCATCGTCCAATGAATATCTGATTAATAACCAGGCAGGAGGCAGTAATATAGGACCTCCTCAGGTCATGTCGTTCGATGAATATCAGAATTACGATATGGACAATGCACTTAAAAACTACTGGCGGCAACGCAACCGCACACTTGGCGAGCAGCAACGAAGCGGCATCATTTCGCAGATTCATGTTGGCGGCGAGGTGTTCGATAAAATCTTTGGGAGCAATACCATCGATATCCGGCCACAAGGCTCGTTTGAGCTTATTTTTGGTGTTAATGCCATACGACGGGACGACCCGGCACTGGATGTAAAACAGCGCAAGACGGCCAACTTCGACTTCGATATGAAGATTCAGATGAACGTTACGGCTAAAATCGGCGATAAAATTGACTTTGGTGTGAACTATAACACCAAGGCCATGTTCGATTTCGAGAACAAAATGAAACTTCAGTATAAGGGCGAAGAAGATGATATTATCCAGTTGATTGAAGCCGGTGATGTGACCCTGCCTTTGCCGGGATCGCTCATTACAGGAAGTCAGACATTGTTCGGGTTGAAAACCGAATTGAAGTTTGGCAAAACAACCGTTACAAGTGTTTTCTCCCAGCAAAAAAGCGAAACCTCCACCATAGAAGTTTCGGGCGGCGCCCAGGTAAGCAAATTTAATGTTTATGCCGACCAGTACGAAGAAAACCGGCATTTCCTTATAGGGCAATTTTTCAGGGAATCCTACAATACAGCACTGGCAAAATTGCCTTTGATAAGTTCAAATATCAACATTATTAAAATAGAAGTCTGGCGCACCAATATAGGGCCGGCCACCAACGAAAACAGAAATATTGTGGCTTTTCAGGACCTGGGCGAGCATACCCCGCACCACCCCCTTATAACGGCAACGGGTGGTACCCCGTACCCATATAATGACAAAAACTCCCTTTATACCGTGGTAAACAATCCCACAGTCAGAGATATAAACCTGGTCAGTTCCTATTTATCGGGAGGGACTTACAATTTTGTAGCCGGTGAAGATTACGAAAAAGTTGAAAATGCCCGCAAACTGGCCCCCACAGAATATACCTTCAACAGCAAACTGGGTTTTATATCGCTTAATTCTCAGCTCAATGCCGACGAGGTGTTAGCGGTGGCTTATCAATATACCATATTGGGCGATACCACCACTTATCAGGTAGGTGAATTTTCTAACCAGGGTATTGATGCCCCCAGTGCGCTGATTTTAAAACTGCTCAAGAGCACCTCGGTAAACACCACTCTGCCTATATGGAACCTGATGATGAAAAACGTGTATTCCATAGGAGCCTATCAGGTAAACAAAGACGATTTCAGGTTGCATGTGTTATACACAAGCGACGAAAACGGTATTCCCGCCGGTTATCTTTCGGAGGGCGCTGTAAGCGGGCAGCCCCTTATCCGTGTGCTTAACCTCGACAACCTCAATGTACAAATGGATCCCATTCCTGATGGGGTGTTCGACTTTATCGACAATGCCGCTACAAACGGAGGCACTATAGAATCGCGCAACGGAAGGGTTTATTTTCCAGTTCTTGAACCTTTTGGGAAAGATTTAAAAGATGCCATTGGCGATACTGTTATAGCCAAGAAATATATTTACGAAGAACTTTACCGCCTGACCAAAACAGAGGCCCAGCAATACCCCGATAAAAACCGCTTCAGCCTGGGTGGCTATTATAAGTCGGCGGGCGGTTCTGAAATATCGCTCAATGCCATGAACGTACCTCAGGGCTCTGTAAAGGTAACGGCGGGCGGCATTCTACTGACCGAAAATGTCGATTACACCGTTGATTACACCCTGGGCAGGGTTAAAATCATAAACCAAGGTATTCTCAATTCGGGGTCGCCCATTCAAATCTCGCTCGAAAGCCAGTCGCTGTTTAATCTTCAAACGAAAACACTTACCGGAACACATATTAACTACAAGGTGAACAACAATTTTGATGTGGGCGCCACAGTGATGAACCTGAGAGAACGGCCGCTTACGCAAAAAGTGAATTTTGGGAATGAACCGATATCAAATACTATATGGGGACTCGATTTGAATTATCAAACCGAATCGCGGCTAATAACCTCTCTGATTGACAAACTGCCCTTAATAAGTACGAAAGCGCCATCGCGTATTGCCGTTACCAGTGAATTTGCCCATCTTATTCCCGGTCACTCAAGAGCCATAGGCAAGGAGGGTACTTCGTATATCGATGATTTTGAAGGTAGTAAATCGACCATTGATATGAAAAATATCGGGGCATGGTTTCTGGCCAGCACACCACAGGGACAAACTGAGTTTAATATGTTTCCTGAGGCGGCACCAAATACAGGACTTAAATATGGTTTCAACAGGGCCAAGCTGGCATGGTATGTCATAGACCCGTTGTTCTTTAGAAACAACAACCTGACACCCCAGCACATTAAAGACGATATCCAGCAGCAATCCAACCATTTTGTCAGAGAAATTCTTGAGACGGAAGTCTTCCCCAATAAAGAAACACCGCATGGCCAACCCATGAACATTGCTGTGCTCAACCTGGCTTATTACCCCGACACCAAAGGTCCTTACAACTATGATGTTGAAGCCATTCCCGGCCTATCGAAAGGTATCAATGCCGATGGCTCACTTAAAGATCCCAATACCCGCTGGGGAGGAATTATGCGTTCTATTCAGACCACTGATTTTGAGGCCACTAATGTGGAGTATATTGAATTCTGGATGATGGACCCTTTCATTTACAATCCCGCTCATACCGGCGGACAGTTGTATTTTAATCTGGGCGATATTTCGGAAGATGTGCTGCGCGATGGCCGTAAAAGTTTCGAAAACGGACTGCCCACATCGGACAATGTGCTGAATGTAGATACCACTATCTGGGGGCGTGTTCCTCAAATGCAGGCCCTGGTAAATACATTCGACAACAATACTTCATCGCGCGAGTTTCAGGACGTGGGGCTGGATGGGCTTAAAGATTCGGACGAACAGTTATTTTTTGTAAACTATATCAACCAGATAGGCACCGTATTCGGCACCAATGCGCCGGCTTATCTTGCAGCAGCAGCAGACCCGTCGAGCGATAACTACAAATACTTCCGTGGCACCGATCACGACCAGAACCAGACCAGCATACTCGACCGCTATAAAAACTATAACGGCATGGATGGTAATTCGCCTACAGCC
>JAKIYU010000023.1 GCA_022708385.1 Bacteroidota bacterium
CCCGTTAATGCAGGGGAACATGTCGTCGAGTATTTTTTTTACCACAGGTGCATAAGTTCTGGTAGGCGACAATACCAGTTTGCCCGCAGTAAGACCTGTTGGTTCAATGATATCGGTCAGTTTTTTACTTCCGGTAAACACCACCTCTTCAGGCAGGTTATAGTCGTAACATTCGGGATATTTACTACGGTAAATATTGCTGAATACATCGTGGCGGGCCGATGTCAGGCCATTGCTGCCCATACCGCTATTATATTCTTTTTCGTAGCTGCTGCAACCAAAAGAAGCTAACCCGACAATGACATTGCCTGGTTGTATTTTTTCGTTAGTAATAATTTTATTTCTAGGCAATCTGCAACATACTGTCGAATCTACAATAATGGTGCGCACAAGATCGCCGACATCGGCTGTTTCTCCTCCTGTCAGATGTATATGTATGCCCATGTCGTTCATTTGCTCAATAAAAAGGCGCGTGCCGTTAATTATTGCCGCAATGACATCTCCGGGTATAAGGTTTTTATTGCGGCCTATGGTTGAAGATAAAAGAATATCCTGAAGAGCACCTGCACATAAAAGGTCATCTGTATTCATCACAATAGCATCCTGTGCTATGCCTTCCCAAACACTCAGGTCGCCGGTTTCTTTCCAGTACATGTAGGCCAGAGAGCTCTTTGTACCGGCACCATCGGCATGCATGATGTTACAGTAAGCCTCATCTTGCCCGATAATATCAGGCATTATTTTACAAAAAGCCCTTGGGTAAAGACCTTTGTCAATATTTTTAATGGCGTTATACACATCCTCTTTCGAAGCAGATACCCCCCGTTTGTTATATTTATAGTCCGATGTCATTTTTGTATTTTTTCTTAACGAAGTTAAACTTTTTATTTTAACCCTAATTAAACCAAAGAAATTTTTTCTGTTATGATAAAGATTATTTTAACCGTTTCAAAGTTTTACAGATGGGTTTACCCATCTGCCTCCTCCCCCCCCAAAAAAAAAGACCCTCAAATTGAGAGTCTTTCTTTACTAATTGTATTTTGTTATCTTGGACCGGGTGTAGGTGTATTGCCCCGGGATGATTAGGATTCGGTTGATTAGGGTTAGGTTAGTTGGGATTAGGTTGGTTAGGATTAGGTTGGTTAGGATTAGGTTGGTTAGGATTAGGTTGGTTAGGATTAGGTTGGTTGTTTGGGTCTTCAGTTTTTGGTTTTTCTTCAGGCGTTTCCTTAACGTCAATTATTTGCACTTTTGTTTTTTCCAAAGGAATATTGGAATCTTTTGGGATATAGTTGTCGTGCAGAATTCTGAATTCCGTTCTTCTGTTTAACTGGTGGGCAGCTTCTCTTTCCTTAGCGGTAGAAAGTTTGTTTATGTATTCTTCTGTCAGAACAGTGCCGGCAGGGAATTTAAATCCGTCTCTTTCCATATCGCGTTGCAGGGTACGGGGTACTCTTTCGCCGTAACCTTTGGCTTCAAGTCTGTCGGGGGCAATACCTTTTTCAATAAGGTAATCTACAACCGACTGGGCTCTTTTCTGCGAGAGGGTATCATTGTATGCATCACTGGCACGTGCATCCGTATGAGAGGCAAGTTCAATAACTATCTTGGGGTTATCTGTAAGGGTGGCTATAAGCCCGTTAAGAGAATCCTGAAACTGGGGTTGTAATTCCCACTTGTCGAGAGCATATAATATTTCAGGCAGCTCAATAGGTTTTTTGGGAATGGGAACGAGTTCAAAATTTACAATGAAATCCTTGCTTTGTTCAACACCTACAGTTGTTTCTTTGGCAGTAGAGGAGAAATAATTGGGTTTGCTGACAAAAAGTTCATAAGTGGTATTAGGTAATATTTGTGTTTTGCCAAATTTATATGAACCGGAGGCATCGGTGGAGTCTTCTATAGAGGTGCCATCAGAGCCAACAAGTTTCACTTTGGCGCCTACAATAACTTTCTTTGTTTCTGCATCTTTTACAACGCCTTGTAATGTAAAAACAAGCGGGGGCAGGAAGAAAGAATAAATATCATCACCGCCTCTGCCACCATTTCTGTTTGAACAGAAATATCCTTTTTCCTGAGTGCCTTCAAAAATGATAGCAAAATCGTCACCCGGTGAATTAAGAGGGAATTTCAGGTTTTGCGGTGTGCCCCATGTTTCACCCAGTTTTTCTGCTTTGAACAAATCAAGACCACCCATGCCGATATGACCATCGGATGAAAAATAAAGGACTTCGTCATCTCTGATGAAAGGATACATCTCGTTCCCGTCTGTGTTGATGTTGGTGCCTAAATTTACTGGTTTGTCGAAAGGTTTGGTTTTTCTTTCACGTTTTGCCATCCAGATATCTTTACCACCTTGACCGCCCGGCATATCGGAAGCAAAATATAATGTAAGCTCATCTTTTGAAAGCGAGGGATGCCCGTAATTGAAACTGTCGGGGCCTAATACAACCAGTTCTGGTTCGTTCCAGCCACGGCCTTTCTTTTGTGTAAAATATATTTTACAGGTTGTGGTTTGACGCCTTTCAATTATACATCTGGTAAAATACATGGCATTGCCCCTGTCGTTCAGCGAAGGAGCGCCTTCATTGGCTGTTGAATTTATTGGACCTTCATCGAGAAGCACCGGAGATGACCATGTGCCAATGGCATCACTGCCTGGTGTGGGGCCTTTTTTACCTTTGGCTTTGCTTAATTCAGTGAAAAATAAAGAGGTGAAATTTTCACCTGTCCAGGCATCTGTACCTTTCCCAATAACGCCGTCGCGTGATGAAGTGAAAATCAACGATTGAAATTTCCGGTCGGCATAGGCCGGTGTAAAATCATTTTCCCTTGAATTGAGCTGTCGTACATTTTCAATCTGGTATCTCGTTGGATGGTCTTTCCAACCCTGAGATAACTTGCACGACTCAGCCCCTTTTTCTCCTCTCGGGTCACTGGGCACCTTTTCTTTATATTCATTAAATGCTATAATGGCTTCATCGTATTTTTCATTCTGTTTTAAGGATTCTCCCAGGTAATAATAGGAGATAGGGTCGGGGTAACCCGACTTTGTAACTCTTTTATACTGTGCTTCAGCTCTTTTAATGTTGTTGGTATATCTGTAACATTCCGCAATCTGAAACAAAATACGGGCACGCTCTGCCTTGTTCCGCTTAATTTTTGAATAAGCTTTCTGATATAATTCAATAGCGTCGATAAATTGCTTCTGTTTGAATGCATTGTCTGCTTCTTCGGTATAATTGCGTTGCGCTGTCGCAGTTAAACCAAAACAGAGTGTCAGGATTAAACTGATTACGAATAGTCTTAATATTCTCATAGCCGGTTTATATTTTGATAATTGTTGATTTACCTTAAAAACTCCTCAAAAATACGTAAAAATATTATTTATTTTTTAATATTTAAAAAAATATCATTAAAACATTAAAAAAATAATTAAAATCGACTTGCTTCTTATTAATACTTCATTAACTGATTTATTAATTCGTTGCTAATCAGATATTTTTATGTATTTAATTTTTTTTATACGCTTAGATAAATATTGTGTTTCATAAAAACAAAAAAAAGATGGATTGTAAATAACAACCCACCTTTTGAATTTTTTTAAAAAAATATTATTTTACAGCTTTTTCTTTACGGCGATTTCTTGCTTTAACCATGTCAAGCACCGTAGCATTGGCTATAAATACCGATGAATAAGTACCGACAGTGATACCTACAAATAATGAAAAGGCAAATCCCCTGATAATATCACCACCGAATATCATAATGGCTAAAAGTACTATCAATGTAGTTCCTGATGTATTAATGGTTCGGCCCAATGTAGAATTAATAGCAGTATTCATATTGAATTCAAAATCCCTTTTGGGGAATAATTTAATATTTTCCCTGATACGGTCGAAAATGATCACAGTGTCGTTGATTGAATACCCGATTATCGTAAGAATGGCCGCTATAAAGGTTTGGTCAACATCCAGGCTGAAGGGCAGAATGTTATAGAATAACGAATAGACCGATATCACAATTAAGGTGTCGTGGAACAGGGCAATGACACCACCAAGACCGTAATACCATTTGTTGAAACGTACAGCGATGTAAACAAAAATAATAATCAGTGAGAAAAATACAGCAAGAATAGCTGCCTGCTTGATGTCGCGGGCAACAGTCGGCCCCACTTTCTGCGAACTGAGTCGTCCTATAAGCTTACCGTCTTCATCAGCTATAAATTCATTAAAAGTAATAGGCGCCTTAAATTGTTTGTTAATAGCATTGTATATTTTCTGTTCAACCACAGAATCGGCTTCGGCTGTGTTTTCATCAATCAAGTATTTAGTGGTTATTTTTATCTGATTGTTAGGTCCGAATGTTTTTACTTCAGGAGCTTCACCGAACTCTATAGCCAAAAGATTACGGATGGTAGCAGTATTTACATCCTGGTCGAAACGCACCACAAAAGAACGGCCTCCCGAAAAATCGACACCATAATTTAAGCCTCTTATGAATAGTGAAATGATACCAATAACAATTATTGTTAAGGAAATGCCATAAAATAACTTCCTCTTTTTGAAGAAATTAATATTAAACTTTGCAAATAATCCATTAGTAAATGAATTACAGAAGTTTATAGTCATATTTTTCGAAAGCATCCACAGGAATATAAGCCTTGAGAAAAAGATAGCGGTAAATAGCGATGTGAGAATACCGATGATAAGTGTAGTGGCAAACCCCTGTACAGGACCGCTGCCAAATACAAAAAGAACGATGCCCGTGAGGAGGGTAGTTACGTTACCGTCAATAATGGCCGAATAAGCATTCTTGTAACCGTCTTCTATAGCCAATCGGACAGCTTTTCCCGCCCGCATTTCTTCAAGAATACGTTCATAGATAATAACATTGGCATCAACAGCCATACCTAAGGTAAGCACTATACCTGCAATGCCTGGTAGTGTCAGTACAGCGCCCAATGAAGCCAAAATACCTATCATGAAAAACATGTTGCTTATGAGTGCAAGGTCTGCTACAAGGCCGGCTTTGTTATAGAAAAAGTACATATAGGCAAGTACAAGGCAAAAGGCAATAACAAACGAGATAAAGCCTTTGCTGATGGCTTCTTTACCCAACGATGGCCCCACAATGGCTTCTTCTACAATGCGGGCGGGTGCGGGCAATGAACCGGCTTTAAGTATGTTGGCCAAATCCTGAGCTTCCTGTATGGTAAAGTTGCCGCTAATGGATGAACGCCCGTTGGGAATTTCCGATTGAACGGTCGGGAAAGAGTAAACATAATCGTCAAGAACAATAGCAATCGATTTCTCAATGTTTTCGGCTGTCAGCCTTTTCCATGTGCGCGCGCCGTCGGAGTTCATTATCATTAATATTTCAGGTTTGCCATTCTGGCTGTAATCCTGCCTGGCATCTACAATGACCTCACCGGTAAGCGGAGCCACCTGGTCGCGGCTGGTTATACGGATGGCAATGAGTTGCAGTGTTGTTTCTTCCTTATCTATCGGTTTTACCGTCCATAAAAATTTGAGGTCACCTGGCAGTATGGCCTTGATATAGCTCAGATTGAGCATGTTGTTAATCTTTGCAGTGTCCTTGATAAGGGCATAACCGGCTACAGGGCCTTGTGCAGGATAATAATTACCTTTTTCGTCCTGTACAAGCGAAGGATTGAGGTAAGCAAATAGGGGGTTCTCTTTAGCAAATTTTTCGAACGATTGTTGTTTGCCTAATTCTGTAGTGTCGTTGGCCAGATTATCAAGCGAATTGGAGTCGGTTGTACTGGCTGTATCATTTTTCAGGGTGTCTGCAACGATGTCTTCAACAACTGCATTGCTATCGGCAGGTAAGGTGTCCGTAACAGCGCTGCCTACCTGTTTTAACTTGGTGTTAGCTTCTTCGAGAAAACGATATATCTGAGCATATTCATAAGTTTCCCAGAATTCAAGTTTGGCTGTCCCCTGCAGGAGTTTGCGTACACGCTCGGGCTCTTTTACACCAGGCAACTCAATGAGAATACGGCCGGTATTGCCTAATTTCTGAATATTTGGTTGTGATACCCCAAAACGGTCAATACGTGTACGTAAAATATTGAAAGTCCTGTCAACAGAAGCATCCGCTTCTTTGCGGATAATGTTAAGCACTTCATCATTGCTGGTATTGTAGTTGATGCGGTCTTTGAGTTCTGCTTTTCCAAATAGGGTTGGACTCGATAACTTGGCTTGTGGGTCTAATTCTTTAAAGGCTTTGCCAAATAGGGTTACAAAATCCTCCGTACTGTTTTTCTGCATTGCAAGCGCCATTTCAATAGCTTTATTAAATACAGGGTCTTTACTGTTGCCCGACATACCGCGTACAATATCAGCTACGGATATTTCCATAGTTACGTTCATACCACCTTTAAGGTCTAACCCCAGGTTAATCTCACGCTCTTTGCATTCCCTGAAAGTGTATTTTCGGATGAGAATATTATAAACCACTTCTCTTGACATGGAATCGAGATAATTGGCTCTTTTCTTTTCAGCAAGCACCTGGTATTTCAAATCTTGTAACAGAGACAGTTTGGGGTTATTGAGCACCTGAGACTGTTGCTCAGCCGTCAGGCTGTCGAATGGTAATCCAAAATTATCCATGGCAAACTGTCCCTTGGCTTCTATTGCAGCTTCCTGCTCTGTTTCAGTTGTGAAAGCAAAGCGGGTGGCTTTCTTCTCTACGTTCATTGTGACAATTGTAAACGAAATCTGAAACAAACAAACCAAAGCCAGTGCAATGGCAAAAATCTTAATCGCTCCTTTGTTTTGCATATCCTTTTATATTGTATTATTGGTAAAAAATTGGTTTTTTGAATTGGGGTGCAAATATAGTGTTTATATATAAATTAGCAAAATAATAATTATAATAAAAATTTATTCACATCTGCTTTAATCGGGTTGGGCATAGAATGCAGATTTTCGATGTTTTTAAGGTCTTTAAGTCCGCTTCCTGTAAGCAAAACAACAACTTTTGCCCGTGGTGGTAGAGCGTTTAAACTGATGTATTTAAGGTAACCAGCAAATGCTGCCGATGCCGCCGGCTCGGAAAAAATGCCTGTGTGAAGACTTAATTGCTTAGAGGCTTCTATAATTTCTTCATCAGAAACTATTAGGGGAATACCTCCATACTTTAAAATATAATCCTTAGCCATATAAAAATTCCTGGGTACTTCTACCGAAATTGAATCAGCAAGTGTGGTTGAAGGATATATCTTAAAAACATCTGTATGCAGATTGGCAATAATATTTTGGCTCTTTTCCGATTGTACAGTTACGATACGCGGTATCCGGTCGATAATACCAAGCTGCATGAGGTCTTCAAAACCCTTATAAAGGCCTGATACAATTACGCCATCACCGGCCGAAACAAAAAGAAGGTCGGGCAGTTGGCCATCAAGATCACCGAAAATTTCAAGGGCGGCTGTTTTTTTCCCTTCTATGGTTAAAGGGTTGTAAGCGGTATTCCTGTTGTAAAAGCCATATTTTTCTGAAACTTTCAGGCTCAGCTCAAAAGCATCATCATAAGTGCCGTCAACGGGAACTATCCTGGCCCCGTAGTGCATTATTTGCAGGAGTTTTGCCTTTGGTGCTTTGGCCGGTACCATAACAATGGCTTTTTGACCCTGTGAGGCACAAATACCGGCTATAGATGAACCTGCATTTCCTGTTGAGGCTGCCACAATGGTATCGATACCATGCTCCTTGGCCCAGGCCGAAACCAGGGTCGATGCCCTGTCTTTATGCGAAAAAGTTGGATTGAGGGCATCATCTTTAAAAAATACATCATGCGGTGCTTTGTCCTTATGCCATCGACCTGATAAAAAATGGTAAAGGGGTGTATGGCCAACTTGAAGCGGAGAGAATGAAGAGGCAGAACTAATCGGTAAAATATCAAGATAAAGCCTTTTTTTTAGAGAGTCATAAAGCGCTTTGGGAGCGTATCTCTTTTTAATCTTATCATAATCATACTGCACCCTGAGTACGCCCCTTGGGGGCATGTTTACCGTATTAATGCTGCTGCAATGGCTGCACAGGTATTTCACGCCTGCTTCTTCGTATTCCCTGCCGCATGTGGTGCAACGATAATAATAACCGCTGACTCCCATTATTAAAGATTCTTAAGTAAACCTGTCCTGTCGTTGAATGCTTCAATAAGCTCATCCCATCTTTCCATCTGGTTGAACTGCTGATGCCATAAATTTTTATCGTACCATAAAGCATTCAGGTCAGCGATTTCCTTCCCCTGTTGTTCAACCCATGTAAAATATTTCAGGTTGTGTATCATCTTCTTGTCAGTATAGCTCAGCTCTTTGTAATAGTCAGTCCTGCAGCCCATCAGGCAGCTTTCGTAATCCTTTATGGCGTTAATGTCATTATAATCTCCTTTTGCTTCACTAAGTTCCTTCAGGCGCGATTGGTACATGCTTGCAGAATCAGTAGCGATACTGAAAATAAGGTCATTTTCGTCTAACTCGTAGTATTTGGCTGTTTTGATCGCAGAAATCATATTCGATATAGACGAAATACCCATGAGGGATAGATTATTTATAACTTCACTGTCAACACCCTGCGACAACAGATAGTCATGTCCTTTCTTTTCATTGAAAAGCCTCAGCACCCTCATACAGTCTTCATCATCAATAGCTGTAATCACGTTGGTGTTCTTTACATTGTGAATCCAGGGTACATGCTTATCACCAATACCTTCAATGCGATGGCCGCCAAATCCATTCATAAGCAGAGTGGGGCACTGCAGGGCTTCCGAAGCCACCACTTTAATGTCGGGATGCTGTGTGCGCAGGTAATCTCCCGCGGCAATGGTGCCTGCCGAACCTGTGGCAGATATATAAGCAGCTAAACTGGATTGATTGTTTTTTAACTTGTTATATGCTTCATTGATAGCATGGCCGGTTATATTATAGTGCCAAACACAGTTGCCGAATTCTTCAAACTGGTTAAATATGACACAGTCGGGGCGCGTTTTTCTGATTTCCCAGCATTTATCGTATATCTCTTTAACATTCGATTCGCAGCCGGGTGTAGCAATCACCTCGGCATTTACTTCCTTAAGCCATTCAAAACGCTCGGCGCTCATTTCCTCGGGCAAAATAGCCACAGCTTCACACCCCATAAGATAAGAGTCAAATGCCCCGCCTTGTGATAAGAAGGGTCAAACTCGCCTGTAGTAATTCTGGGTGCAAGGCAACCATAAGCGGCCCCAACCTTGTGTGCACCTGTAGGAAACCATTTGCCTACAAGCAACACAATGCGCGCTTTAACGCCTGTGAGTTCCCGGGGCAACTCAATATAGTTCACGCCACCGTACAGTCCACCCCGCTCTTTGGGCTCGTTTTTCCAAGTAATGCGAAAAAGATTTAAGGGGTGCAAATCCCATAAACCAATATTTTTTAACTGGTCTTTTATCTTGCCCGGTATCAAATCGGGATTTTGCTGCTGTTTGAACGTGGGCAGTATGATGCCCCTTTCTTTGAATCGTGCTACTGTATTCTGCAGCGCTTTCTCGTTAGTGACTTTACTGATTGTTGGTATCATAAATAAGCATTTAATTGACTGTCTTTTAAAAAAATGCAAAATTAGTAAAATTTAATAAACCAAAATCAGCCACATAAGTTTAAATTTTTGAACAGTAATAACCCTTTTTACTTAAGAATATTACAGGAATATTCAAAAAAATATTTGATATACTATTTATGTCTTATAAGGGAGTAGATAACCTTGTGGGAAATATTTGAAAACACCAACCTTTAAAAGCAGTTGATTAAAAATACTCAATAATCCTTTCCCTGATATATTGCGGGATATCATTTTTGTACTTCACTGCTTTTGTCCAGTTGCCCTTTTCGTCGTATTCGTAAAGGCACTTGGTGTCGAGATTGCCATCGGTGCTGTAGGTGTGCTCACACTCTAACTGTCCCTGGGTATTGTACTTAAATTTTGTCTTCGAAAACAAAATGCCATCAGGATTGTATTCGCCCGATTCAGTGAGTTGCCCCTGTTCATTGTACTTGTACTGTATTTTCCTGATTAACGCTCCTTCGGTATTGTATATATTTTCCTCAGTTTTGTTACGACGGGCATCGTACACAAATTTGGTTTTGGTGTAAAGTTTATCCTCAGCAAAATAGATGTTCTTTTCTGTCAGCTTATCGCTGCTGTCGAACTTAAAGATCATTTTCCCTGTAAAGGCCCCGTCTCTCTTACCGCCCGACTCATATATGCTTTGCTCGGTTATATTCATCCGGGTGTCATATTTATAGAGGTTTTTGGTCTCTAGCGAACTGCTCTTGTAGAATTTATCAGACAACACCACAAGTGCTTCTGTCTTTTGCCCTTTCTTATTATACTTCCAGACTGTCTTCCTGTCGAGACTGCCATCGGGCTGGTATTCGTATCGTTCAACTATATTACCTCTGTTGTTAAAGACTTTATAGTAATCCATATCCTCGCTGTTATCCCTGACCCTGTCCCCCTTTTGTATCTCACCGAATTTTTCTAGCGCCTTGTAGGTAACAAGCCGGATGGATTCAACAGAATCGTTTAATTCCTGAGCTTTCCAGTCGGTTTTAAGGGCGATTAGACTGTCTTCTTTTTGTTTTAAAAGCAGGGAGTCGCGCTCTGCTTTTTCCTTTTCCTTTTGTGAATCAGGAACACAGCTTAAAGCGGCAAACAGACAAGCTAAAACAAAGGCTGTTTTAAAAACGGGAAATGACTTTATCATAAGCGCTATTTTAAAAAAACATATTTATAAATAATTCATGTATATTTTCTTAAAAAATATTAAATGTAAAATTTGTTAAAAATAATATTTTATTGAATGCTATCGTTTATCTTTGCACATTTGCATCTGAAAAAGTAATACATTATAAAAGGTTTTTATGTACGATTTGGAATTTTTAATCGAACTTGCTTTAAAGGAAGATATTGGAGATGGCGACCACACTTCTTTGGCTACTATTCCACTCAATACAAGAGGAACGGCCTGTTTACTGGTAAAGGAACCGGCTGTACTTGCCGGCGTTGAAATGGCTCAGAAGATTTATGCCATTTTCGATTCAAAATTGAAAATGAAAATAGCCTTTAAAGATGGCGACAAAGTTAAACCGGGCGATGTGGCTTTTACCGTTGAAGGCAATATTCATTCTATTTTGTCCACCGAACGCCTTGTACTTAACTTTTTGCAACGTATGAGTGGTATTGCTACTCATACAGCAAAACTGGTTGCCCTCCTTGAGGGGCTGAATACAAAATTGCTCGATACCCGTAAAACTACACCCTGTATGCGGGAAGTTGAAAAATGGGCAGTAAGAATCGGTGGCGGTATGAACCACCGCAGTGGTCTTTACGATATGATAATGATTAAAGATAACCATATTGATTTTTGCGGTGGTATTGAAAAAGCCATCAATGCAACAATGGAATACCTTAATACAACCGGAAAATCTCTGGCAATAGAAATTGAAGCACGCACAATGGACGATGTAAGAGAAATTCTACGCGTAGGACAAATACAGCGTATCATGCTCGATAATTTTGAGGTGCCAATGCTGAAAGAAGCGGTAAAACTTATAGCCGGAAGGTTCGAAACCGAAGCCTCAGGCGGTATTACAGAAAAAAACCTGAGAGCGTATGCCGAAACAGGTGTTGATTTTATATCCATTGGCGCCCTTACCCATCAGATAAAAAGCGTTGATTTGAGCCTGAAAGCCGAAATTTAATGAAGCCTATGCTCCCCCGCAAAGTTTCCTTACTTTTACATCGTATAAACCCTTTCACTTACCTCGTAAGGCTCTCAAAAAGACTGGTTATACCAGGTTTCGATGGCTTGCCTCTCTACAATGTGGCTGAATTCTTTGTTAAAGGAGTTACAAAAAGTTCCATTACTATGAGGGCCTCAGCAATTTCTTTCAGCATGTTCATGGCACTTTTTCCAGCGGTCATTTTTCTTTTTACACTAATTGCTTATATACCTGTCGAAAACTTTCAGCAAACGCTTCTCAACAGCATTCTCGACATTATGCCAGACAATACCTACGAAGCCATTAGGCTTGCTGTCGAAGATATTATTAAACGCCAGCGCGGAGGTCTCCTTTCCGTTGGTTTCTTCCTTGCTATGATTTTCTCAACTAATGGCATAATGTCGCTTATATCGGCATTCAATAGTACATATCATGCTATTGAAACTCGTAAGCTTGTGTGGCAGTACATTATTTCATTCTTTATCGTTATTGTTCTCACTGTTACTGTCATTTTCTCTGTCACGCTTATTATTTTTGGCTCCGATGTACTAAAATATATTGTAGGGCATCTGACACAAAATAAAATATTGATTTTAAATATCCTATTTATAACAAGGTGGTTGCTCATTGTGTTGATTTTATTTTTTGTTATAAGCCTTATTTTTTACCTTGCTCCGGCTAAGAAAACACGCTTCAGGTTCGTCTCTGCCGGATCTACTTTAGCTACGATTCTTTTTGTTCTGACATCGGTTGGTTTTGATTTCTATATTAATAATTTTTCACAATACAATAAATTATACGGTTCAATAGGCACGCTGCTGGTTGTCATGCTTTGGATTTATATCAATGCCCTCGTGCTTCTTATAGGTTTTGAGCTCAATGCCAGTATATTACAAGCCAAACTTATAAAAAATAATAATGATTTTGCTGAATAAACCTTCTGATGTCATGATAAAAATGAGATACCATTTTCTCCTGATTTTTCTTGCTTTTTATTGTTCAGGAAAGGCTCAAAACAATAATGTAAGCTACAGGTCAGACGAAAACCCTTGGTACTGGAAAAACCATAAACCGCATGCGGCTTACTGGCAACAGGATGTGCATTACAAAATAAAAGCGTATATTAATGATAACACCAATATCCTGAGCGGGAAGCTGGAACTGATGTATTACAATAATTCGCCCGATACTTTAAATTATGTTTTTTTTCATTTGTATCAGAATGCTTACCTGCCAGGGTCCTATAATGCTATAATGTCCCAAAAAAACGGGTATAATCTGACTTATGGGAATTATCAGAAAAATGGCTTGGGTACTGTAGTGGAAAACCTTGCTGTAAACGGAGAAAGCCATCAATACCAAATTGATAATACTATCATGAAAATTGACCTGGCGCACCCCATTAATCCGGGTGATTCAGCTATATTTAAAATGGATTTTAAAACCTATTTCAATGAGGATGCAGGCTGGGGAAGGATGTGTCTGTATAAAATGTGGGGTTTCAAACATTTCAACGGTGCCCATTGGTATCCGCGTATATCAGTCTATGATTCCCGCTTCGGATGGACTGCCGACCAGCATTTTGTACACGAATTTTACGGGGACTTCGGTACTTACGATGTAGAACTCGATTTTCCGGATAATTATATCCTTGAAGCCACTGGTATGCTCACCAACGAGTTCGAAGTGTTGCCGCCAGAACTGCGCATGAAAATCGCCCTGAGCAATTTTGCCGATAAACCTTTCGGCTCTCCCCCTTCTGTCATTATACCCTACGACAGCACCCACCGCAAAGTGTGGAAGTATCATGCCATCAATGTACATGATTTCGCTTTTGTGGCTTCTCCTACATATCGCATCGGCATGGTTATGAAAAACGGTGTTAGGTGTGTGGCTGTTGCGCACGAATCTCATGCCGCCAAATGGCAAACAGCACCCGCACTCACAGCCGATATCGTGGATATTTTCTCCCGGAAAATTGGACCGTATATTTATCCCAAAATGGTCACAGCCGACGCTTTTTCCGGTATGGAGTATCCCATGCTTACCATGAATTCCGGCACTGCACCCGATTATGCTTACATCTTTTCTCACGAAATGGGGCACAACTGGTTCTTTGGCATGGTGGGCAGCAACGAAACTTACAGAGCTTTGCTCGATGAGGGATTTACACAGTATCTCACAGTTTATGCTCTGCAAAAACTTAGCGAAAAGTGGCCTGTGGAAAGCCCTCCCGACAGCCGATATCTGCAAAAATTTCAAAAGAAATACAGCTTCAGAGACAGGTTTGCTTATAAACGCTATTTAAAACACGCTGTAAAGACGGAAGGCGTTCAGTTGAACACCCACTCTGATATGTTCGAAACACAGTCTCCCTATGGCGAAGAGTACCGGCAGACTTATTACAAAACAGCCACCATGCTCTTTAACCTCGAATATGTACTGGGCGAAGAACTTTTCGATAACGCCATCAAAAGCTATTTCAGGCAATGGACCTGTTGCCACCCCTATGAGGAGGATATGAGAACTTCATTTATACATGCTTCTAAGGTTGATTTAAACTGGTTTTTTGACCAATACATAAATACAAATAAAGAAATTGACTTTAGTGTAGTCTCGGTTAATAAAGATAAAGAAAATGGATACTATAATATACTTTTTAAAAGAAATGGGCGTATGCAAATGCCTGTCGATTTTACTGTTAAGGATAAAAATGACTCTTTGCTGAATTTTCATATTCCGAATACAGATTTTATTAAGAAAACTAAAAGCACTGTTTTACCCAAATGGTACGGATGGCTCGACTTTAACAGCGATTATACTGCACGGATTTATTCTCCCGCAGGTATTAAAAATGTAATGATTGACACTTCTGGACGCTTAGCTGATGTTTACGCACCTGATAACAACCTTAAACCAAATCTAACCTGCTCGTTCGATTATTTGATTAATAACAGCGAAGACCTTCATCATTACGAAGTATATTACAGACCTGATTTGTGGTGGAATGGCACTGAGGGTATAAAGGCCGGCTTTAATATTAACGGCCATTATCTGAATCATTTTCATATATTCGATGCCTTTGCATGGTACAACTCTTATTTTCTGAATACTTATGAGCAGGCAAAAGTTGCCCCTGTTTCTTATGCAGTGAGTTATAATACTCCTTTAACACGATATGCAAAGAAAACACGCATTTTTCTTGATGCCCTTAATGCAGAAGGTGTTAGCAGGTATGCTGTACGGCTTAATTTTTATATAAAACCCGAAGGCGATTATTTTTACACAGAACTAAAATCTGTTTTTAGAAACAGAGATAGAAATTTCGATGATAAATTTTCTGAAAATTTATGGGATAGTTATACGGTAAAAAACCCGAATAATATGCTCAAGCTTGGTTTCAACCATTCATACAATAATCCCGAACGTTCAGGGTACTTGAATATTTCCGGTACAACATCATTTCTTGGTACGCCCTTCGACTTTTCGAAAATTGCTTTATGTGTTGTAAACAATCAAAAGGCAGACTTGTTGAAGTTAAGAACAAGGCTATACGGGCAGTGGGCCACCGGTAGAAACATGCCTTCGGAATCTATGTTGTATTTTGCGGGGGCTTCACCCGAAGAGTTGATTGAAAGTAAGTTTACCAGATCGGTAGGTTTTTTCCCAAAGGATTGGTGGGGTTATGGGCCCAATACAAATCATTTTCATGCCGCAGGAGGCCTTAATGTAAGAGGTTATGCCGGTTACCTGGTGGCTCAGGAAAACAAATCCGGCTTTATTGTGCCGGTTTATAAAGGCCATTCCGGTGCCTCTATAAATACCGAACTCGAATATGATGCACTGGCCACAGTAATACCAGACCGCCTGAGAAACTTTATTAAAATTAATGCCTACCTTTTTGCCGATGCAGGTGTTATAAGTGTAAATACACTTAATTATTCCTTTGAATTAAGCAATTTTAGAGCATCGGCAGGTGCCGGATGGGCACTTACCATCAATAAATGGGGTGTGCTAAGTAAATTAAAACCCTTAACCATTCGTTTTGATATACCGTTTTTTCTTAACAGACCTCCGGCTATTGACAAGGATTACTTCAACTACCGATGGATTGTTGGCATTGGAAGGGCTTTCTAAAATCCCTGAGCAAGAATATCAGCTATGTGAATTGTTTTGATAGGTTTCTTGAATTTGTTGATATATCCTTCAAGATGCATCAGGCATGAAGCCTCAGTCGAAACAATATATTCAGCATCAGTTTCGAGGGCATTCTGTACTTTTTGTTCAGCCATAGCTGTTGAAATGGCTTCGTGTTTTATCGAAAAAGTGCCCCCGAAGCCGCAACAAGTCTCAATATCTTTCATTTCCCGTAACTCAAGCCCCTGAACATTACGCAACAAAATACGCGGCTGGTCGGTTAGCCCATATTCTCTGCGCGCCGCACACGATTCATGGTAAGTTACCACATGGTCAAAACGCGCTCCTATACGGGTTGCTTTTAAAACATTAACCAAAAAATCGGTAAACTCATATATGTTTTTTCGGAGAATCTTATATTCGTTATGCAATGCTGTATTGTGAAATAAAAGCGGGTAGTAATTCTTTACCATTCCCACACACGAGGCCGAAGGCGCCACAATATAACGGTCGTTCGAAAAATCCCTGATGAACTTTTCGCCTATGGCTTTGGCTTCATCCCAATAACCACTGTTAAATGCCATTTG
>JAKIYU010000024.1 GCA_022708385.1 Bacteroidota bacterium
ATCCACAACATAGTATTCGTAACCTCTTACATAATCATTACCAAATCCCAGTCCTTGTTTGATAAAAAATGGCTGAAAATCGTTGTTTGAAAGCTTGGCTTTGAAACCCGAAGCATAATAAAACCGGTCGGATAATTTAAAGTATTTTCTGAAAGTACTTCTCAGATAAAATGTATTTAACGCTTCATCAGGAAGAATACGCAGTCCCAGTTTTGTTACATCAAAATCAAAATAATAACCATTTAAAGGATACGATTTATTGTCGCGATGGTCGTCTTTGTATAAATAGTAAACGGACAGATATTTATTCGATTTCATGCCGTTCTCAGCATAAAAATCGTTTTGTTTTATTAAAGTGTCAGAAAAATAGAGGTTGTTATAACCGATTAGCAAATAATTTGTTTTGTAAAAATCTTTCCTGTATGTTAATTGAAAAGCGGTATTTATATTCTGCCTGATATAATAATCATCCACACGAAAATATTCCTGCCTGTTATTAAAAGTTCTGTAAGCGACTTCTTTATTTCTGGATAAACCGAAAGACACACCCATGCCAAGGGTTTGTTCGTAGTTGATATAAGGAACATAGTAACTCAGGTTGTATTTCTCTTCAAACCCCATTCGGATAAGAAATTTTAATTCCTCCCTTCTCCCGCGAAAGTTTTGTTTGACAAAATTGATTCCGTAATTGATTTTGTTTAAGTCCTTGGTTTCCCACCACGTATTGAAATTGCGTTCCGAAAGCTCAAAAATTGGGAAAGGCCATAAGTACCATCTTTCAATAAAATGTATTTTAATGCTTTTTAAGGTGTCATTGCCTGTCGTATCAATCATTACATAATTAAACAAAGAGGTGTTTAAGAGATTTTCGGTGCTTTTTTCTTTGAGCTCTTCCCAGTTTTTGTTATAAATTGTATCCTTAGCGCGGAAAAGAAGCTCCCTGAAAATTATATGGCGCTTTGTCCTGTTGTTGCCCGAAAGAATGATGCTGTCCGCAATAAAATAGGAAACAGTGGGCATGGAGTAGCTTACTGGCCGTGGAAGCGTGTCCTGCGAAAAGGCACCGCAAAGGTGTAAAAAAAAAATTAAAAAAAATAGGGAGGTGTGTTTTACAGGCATAATAGCAGTTATTGCCTTCTACATATTTAGGTAATTCATCAGAAGGTCGTATCTGTCTTTAATATCATCAATATATTGATACTCACTAAAGGTAGCTTTAATAACATAATTATACCGGTTAAATGTATTGACAATTTTTGTGATGTCAATCTTGTTTACTTTTATTGTAACATCAATTTTTGTTGAATTAGGATAGGATGTGATATATAAGCTGAGGACCTTGGCATCGTTCGATTCAATTATCTGTGCTATTTCTGTCAGGGTGTAGTCATTTTGATTGAGCTCGAGTATAATGATACCCCCGGGGTTGTCAAGCGAAATTATGCGCGACAGGTTATGAACCAGGTCGAGCAGGGTAATGCAGCCCAAATAATTATTGTGCTTGTCCAAAACAGGCAGAAGGCTTAACTTAAGCTCTGAAAAAATGCGAATAACATCAAAAATATGCTGGTATTCATTAATAAAAGGTCGCATCAGTGACAACTTATGAGAACCAACCGGTTCGTCGGGTGTATTGCTTGATAATATGTCGTCTTCCGAAATAAGACCTAAAAACTCAACATTATTGACAATAGGCAAATGAGATACTTTATACTCCTCCATATTGCTCAATGCCGTTGAAGCAATATCGGATGTTTTAAGAGCTAATGTAAAATGGCTCAACAAATTTTTAGCCAACATATAACGGAAATTTTGAAGTAAAATTAATAAATCATTTTGAAAATATCTTCAAAAAGCTGATAATAAAGGGGAATTTATTTCAGAATAACTAATTTTGCAGTAAAAATTTATACAAATGACAAAACTTAGCGTAAATATTAACAAGGTGGCCACTTTACGTAATGCCCGCGGGGGCACCATACCTGATGTACTGCAAGTGGCTCTGGATTGTGAAGCCTTCGGGGCTCAGGGCATCACGGTTCATCCGCGCCCCGATGAAAGGCATATAAAATATACCGATGTGTACATCCTTGCTTCAGCTGTAACGACAGAATTTAATATTGAGGGCTATCCGTCCGACAAATTTATTCAGCTTGTTTCAGACGTTAAACCGGCTCAGGTTACTCTAGTACCCGACCCCCCTGATGCCATTACCTCAAATAAGGGCTGGGATTGCAAAAAAAATGAAGCCTTCCTTAAGGAGGTTGTGGCTTCGTTCCAAAAAAAAGGCATTCGCACATCCATCTTTCTCGACCCTGTTCCCGAAATGGTAAAATATGCGCATAGAACAGGAGCCGACAGAATAGAACTTTATACCGAAGCTTATGCTGTTAATTTCCCTGTTAACCCATCGGCTGCCGTTAAAAACTATGTAGAAACCGCTGCTCAGGCCAAAGCCTTGTCGGTGGGCATCAATGCCGGCCACGACCTCAACCTGAATAATCTGGCTTATCTCATAAAATCTATACCTTTTATTGATGAAGTTTCAATCGGACATGCCCTCATTTGTGATGCCTTGTATTTTGGCCTCGAAAATACCATACAGATGTATTTGCGCGAGATTAGAAAAGGCTTTGACGCTTAATCTTTAAATGTAGATGGAACTGTTCTTCAGAAAAATGGGCAAAGGCAAACCATTTGTTTTCCTGCATGGTTTGCTGGGGGCGTCCGATACCTTTTTTAATGCCGGCAGACACCTCGCCGGCAACTTCTCTGTTTATATGCCCGATATGAGGAATCATGGACGTTCGCCGCACCACCCCGTGATGAATTATGAAATCATGTGCGAAGACCTTTTAAACTTCTTTGAACAGCATAAAATAGAACAAGCTGTTCTGGCAGGTCATTCCATGGGTGGAAAACTGGCCATGTTGTTTGCCCTCAAATATCCGGAAAAGGTAAAAAAACTTATTGTTATTGATATCGCTTTAAAGGCTTATCCTTTAAAAAACATCAACTATATTACTCCTGCCATGGGCCTTAATTTCGAGGCCTTTAATTCCAGGACGGAGATCAGAAATTATCTGTCGGATAAAATAGCGGATTTCAGAATTATTGACCTTCTTATAAAGAATATAACATGGAAAAATAATAAAAAATGGGATGGAAAGCCAATTTTGACATTCTCTACCATAATTTTGAAAACCTTCTCATGGAAATTAAAAGCAACAACTGCATCGATGTTCCGGCTTTGTTTCTCTATGGAGAAAAATCAGAGTATTTGAATCAGGACGATTTTGAAAACCTGAAAGCTAATTTCCCAGTCCTGCAAATGCACATGATACCTGATGCAGGCCATTGGGTGTTTTCCGACAATTATGAAGCATTTATACAAGCCGTTGATAATTTTTTAATATCAGAAACTTAATATTTCTGCGTTTTAGTGGGAAAGATTAAAATCACAGAGGAAATTCTGATTATTTTTGTGCAACAAAAATTTATGCGAAACACACTGCTGCTTGTTTGTTTAATAATGTTTATGATTCCTGTATTTGCACAGGATGCCCGGCCTTGTGACCCTCCAAATAGTAAAAAAGCAGAAAAACTTGTTAAACAAGCCAGAGAAGATATCAAGGTAAGAAAATTCATGCCTGCCAATGCTGCACTGAAGGAGGCTATAGAGCTAGAACCCGATTACGCCGAAGCCTATTACCTGCTCGGGTTGATTAATGTAAAACGCATTGATTATAACGTTAAAGCTGCAGAAACTTATTTGTCAAAAGCTATCGAATTGTGCCCGCAGGTGGATGTGTATGCCTATTATTACCTGGGGGATATTTATTTCGGTGCAAAAAAGTACGACCTCGCTGTGAAACATTTTAAAGAGTTTCTCAAAGATGTTGACAAAATCAAAAATGACAAAGACTATAACGATGCCTCAGAAAAATACAATACAGTGCGCTTTTTCGATAAAAGCTTAAATGCACCCGTTCCTTTTGACCCCAAACCAGTTCGAGGGGTTTCGTCACCGCTTGATGAGTACCTCGCCATTATTTCACCCGATAATGAAATGGCTCTTTATACACGTAAAATTGAATACAGGCAAAAAGCAGGTTGGGAAAGCAGCGCCAAGTATATCGAAAGGTTTGTTTTTAGTAAGCGTTTACCCAATGGCGATTTTGATAACGGTGAGTTTATGCCCTATCCCTTTAACCAGCAAAATAATGAAGGGGGTGCCACCCTAACTATAGACAACAGGGAGTTGTTTTATACCGTCTGCAAAACCAATACTTCTAATTATTTGAACTGCGACATCTATACTTCAAAATTTGAAGGCGGCCAGTGGAGTGAGATTAAAAACCTTGGCGCTAATGTAAATATGCCTGATAATTGGGAAACACAACCCACTGTTTCTTCCGACGGGAAAACATTGTATTTTGTGAGCGACAGAAAAGGAGGGCAGGGCGGATACGACCTTTACAAAACAACCAGAGATTCAAATGGGGTGTGGAGCAAAGCGGTAAATCTTGGAAATGCCATTAACACTCCCGGTAACGAACGTTCCCCGTTTATACACACCGATAGTCAGACACTTTATTTTGCCTCAGGCGACAGGGAAGGGGATGATGGCCAATATTACAAAGGGCATCAGGGTTTCGGTGGCTACGATATTTTTTATACAAAAATGAATGACAAGGGGGTATGGGAAAAACCAAAAAATATTGGCTTTCCCATTAATACTGAAGCTGATGAAGCCAGCTTTTTCGTCAGCACAGATGGAAAAACAGCTTATGTGGCTTCAAATAAAATTAAAGGAGGACCAGGCGGTTGGGATCTGTACTACTTCGAGCTTTATCCCGAAGCACGCCCCGAAAAAGTCTTATTTGTTAAAGGCGAAGTCAAACAACAGGATAATAACGAAGTGGTAACCGAAGCCCGCGTGGAATTGAAAAATGCAGTTACAAGAAAAGTGACTCAGATACCTGTTAACAAGGAAACCGGCCAATATGTAGCAGCCATTAAGTTCGATGCAGATTACATCCTGACTGTAAAAAAAGACGATTTTGCTTATGAATCGAAATACATTTCAGAAAAAGATACAGCTTTCGAAAAACCAGTAGCGGTTGATTTTGAGGTAAAACCTATTGAAAAAGGTAAGTCTTACAGAATTAATGATATCAATTTTGAAACCGATAAATACGATTTGAATAATCAGGCAAAACTTATAATTGAAGAGTTTGCAAGCTTTATGAACGACAACCCACATCTGGAAGTCGAAATTCAAGGACATACCGATAATGTAGGCAATCCCGATTACAATCTGTTCCTTTCCGACGACAGGGCAAGGGCCGTATATGATTATTTGCTCAAAGTTGGTATCGACAAGAAAAGGGTAAGTTTTAAAGGTTACGGCATTACACGCCCTATAGAAACTAATGCTACCGAAGCAGGCAGGGCCAGGAACAGGCGCACGGAGTTTTATATTATCAACAAATAAAGCGTCTCCGGTTTTAATTTACAGTTTGGGAAAAACCAGTTTTATTCTTGTGCCTTTATTAATCTCTGAGTCAATACTAATATCTCCTTTGTGAACAGCAATAATGTTTTTTACCAACGACATGCCTATGCCATGCCCTTTGTAGTTTTGAACATTGCTCCCCCTGAAAAATGGTTTAAACAGATTTTTTAAATCGTCCTGCGATATGCCTATTCCTGTGTCGCTAAATATTATTTCAAACATTTTGCTTGAGCAATTGATGCTTACATTTACCGTATGGTTTTCGGAAAACTTACAGGCATTATCCATAATGTTGAAAAAAGCATTGCGTAAAAGTACGTAGTTAGCTTTAATAATCAGCTCATTGGTGTCTTCGGGTATTTTAGAAAAATTTAATTTGACTTTATAATAAGGCTTTTTACTTTGCACCAGCTTCTGGGCCTGCCATATAATTTCATCAAGCCTGGTATCTAATAATGTTATATTTGAAATTGTACCCGATGTCTGTGCAAGCAGGAGCAAATTGTTTATCGTCTCACTCAAACCTTTGATATCTTCAGAAAGCGACTTTAATGTATTCTCATATTCTTCGGGAGTTCTTCTGCTAAGGAGCGAAACATCTATCTGGCTCCTTATAGATGTAAGCGGGGTTTTTAATTCGTGAGAAGCATTGGAAACAAATTGCTTTTGAATGTTAAAGGAATTTTCAACTTCATCGAGCATGAGATTGAAAGTACCGGCCAACTCAGTAAGCTCATCTTGGTTCTTACTTTTATCGATACGTGCACTCAGGTTCTCGGATGTAATATTCTTTACCTGTTGTATCATGGACTTAATTGGTGATAATGTCTTGCCCGCAAAAAACCAACCTAAAATAATGGTTAGAAATACTGAAAAAAGAAAGCATAGCAAAAGAATATTTCTGAGGTTTTTAAGTTTGTTAATTCCAAAAATATCGTATGCGCTAGCAATGGCAATATATTCTTGCCCCTTTTCTTTATAACATAATCCCACATATTCAAAACCATTTTGCACATCAAATATTTTCTTTTTCTGTCTAATTGCATCAATAAGGTTTTTATCGTATGAAAAATTTATATTCTCTCTGCTGTCAAAAATTATGTTGTCCTGGGGGTCAATAATGACTACTTTTTCTTTATATAAAATGGTGCGGTCGGCAGATTCAATAACCTTTAGCAACAAACTGTCAACTTGTTTAATTTCCACAAGCAACTTAACGGTAGTCATGGCTTTATTTTCCAAACGTTCGACAAACTGGTTTCTTCTGTAGTTGGCCGATATGACATAAACAACCAATGAAATAAACAATATGGTAACGCTAACTATAAAAGAAAACTGAAATGTAAGTCGAGAACGTATTTTCATTGGCTATTCTGTGCAATCAATGTCCATCTTTAAGAATATACCCCATGCCAATAAGTGTGTGGAGCAATTTTACAGGGTGGTCTTTATCAATTTTTTTTCTCAGAAAATTAATATAAACATCTATAACATTCGTGCCTGTATCAAAGGTAATATCCCACACTTTTTCGGCAATATCCGCCCTGCTAACCACTACACCCTTATTTAAAATAAGATATTCGAGAAGGGCATATTCCTTGGCTGTCAAATCAATTCTTTTGCCATTACGTATGGCTGTTTTGCTATCAGTATGAAGTTCGAGGTCGGCAATTTTCAGTATTTTATTTTTTGACTCATTCAATAATGAGCGGTTAAGCAATGATTTTATGCGTGCGAGCAGTTCAAGAAATTCAAATGGCTTTGGCAGGTAATCGTCTGCCCCCGAATCAAACCCCCGCAGTTTATCATCAAGGGTGCCTAAAGCGGTCAGCATAATTACCTTGGTGTCGGTATTTTTTGTTTTAATGAATTTGCACAGGGTTATACCGTCAATACCTGGCAGTAAAATATCAAGAATAACAAGGGGATACATTTGTTTAAGTAATTTTGCTTTGGCTGCTTTGCCGTCGGTAGCTAAATCAACTTCATAGCCATTTTCTTCAAGGCCTTTTTTAATTACAGTTGCAACTTTTTGTTCGTCTTCAACAAGCAGTATTTTCATATTTTTGTAAAATACATTTAGATTAGGGTATTAACGATGTCTTTTCAACTTGAATAATTTCTTCAGTATCGGTATTATATACAAAACTGATAATATCCAGATGTTCTGGTTGCCAGGCAGGATTGAGTATAAGCCGGTAGGTCTGAATATAAGAACTGTCGGCATACACATTGCCGGTAGCAATACTTTTTCCCCATGTGCCACTAAGACTTTTACGAAAAACATGCTGATGTTTATAATCGGTTATTACACCACTGGGGTAGTTTACAGCATCGTTAGTTTTTTGCGGACTGGCAACGCTATCTTCTGTTATAATGACACACAGGTTGAAATTTCCCTGCATATTTTCAAGGAAGTTGACTTTTGTGTGGATGCAGTATGAGGAGTCTTGTGCACGTTGTTGGCTTAAAATCTGCAAATACATTTTGGGTTGCTCAGTAATTATATTGCTAATAGCTGTGTTCCAGTCGCCGGGGTTTATAAGAAATTCATTGTTAAACTTTTTACGGTTTATCATGGCTATCGGATTAAAAATAACATTGAAATAGGTTGCTAATTCTTCTCCTTCGGGAATGATATAATTGGCAGTAAAATCGCCGCTTGCGTCGGCAGTGGCAAAAAAGCCTGCATGTATTGCGACAGCAAATAGCTTGTTAGGATAATTTTCGAGAAGTGAATGTATGACTGCTGCACCTGATGGGCAGTTTGGGCATTTGTGACCGGTAAATTCTTCAAGCAGCACCTTTTTTTGTGGGTTTGAAAAGGAGGGAAAGGAGGGTACGGGACACAATGTAGTGTCTGTTTCATTATTGTC
Organism: Bacteroidota bacterium; assembly: GCA_022708385.1. Classification (GTDB taxonomy): domain Bacteria; phylum Bacteroidota; class Bacteroidia; order Bacteroidales; family PXBB01; genus JAKIYU01. The sequence continues at coordinate 8,395 of JAKIYU010000024.1, forward strand.
GGCTATATATGGCGGCTCTATTTTATCGCACGATGTTATCAGGCAGGAAGCAATACATGCAAAGAATAAAAGTTTTTTCATAAAATCCTAATTTAAAAACTACTTGAAACCGTGATTAGGAAACCGTTTGTAGCTGGTACATTGCGGCAAACACCACCTATACAAACCACACCTTCGCGTTGTTTACCATAAGTGATGGCTACACGGTTGGCGTTTTTAGTAATACCCGCAGAAACATTCAGATAATGAATCCTTTTGTTTGGATCGGTATTACCCAAATTATACTGGTCGCTCATAGCTACAAACCATGTTGATTTAAGATTGTACTCTGCCAGGAACATAGCCCAATCGCCACGGTCTTTCTTTGTAGCCAGGTATTGCCACTCTGTACGAAGCGAATTATTGTCATTAAATTTATATGATAAATCAACTATGCCAATTTGCGCATTAAGCGTGCCTTCCCCCGGATGGTCTTCAATAACGTCAATGTTGTATAACTGATTCATATACATTACGAAAGCTCTGAGTTTTTTGTTTATTTTACGGGAAAGACTAATATTAACATCCTGGAAGTAAGATTCTTTTCCCATCTTATTCCATGGTGCACTATAGCCAAGTGTACCCTTCTGCTGAATTTCGGTTGTGTCGTTTATTTTTTCTTTATAAAGACTGTTTATTTTTGAGAAATTAACGGTAACAGAGGTGCCATATTTGCCTCCCAAAATCGTATTCTTTTTTATATTGTAAGTTAATTCGCTTTGAATGCCCATTTCACCGTTGGTTTGGGTTGAGTAGGGATACATGGATGAAAAGCTGTAAACATGTTGCTTGCTCAAAGCCGGCATATAATTTATTTGTAAATCGTTGGCGGTAGCCGAGCGGTCGGAGCGAAAATCCATATTGTCAATACGCTTGGCTGCCACCATAATTCCCAGACCTTTTTGCGCATAGGATGCCGAAATATACAATGCATCACCAGGTTTGTATATGTAGTTGTTTACAACACAGGGGTCATTAATTTTATAGGCATATTCGGAATACAGGTTTATTTTCCCTCTTGAAATGTTAAGCCGGCCCGCCATGGCGCCCACATTTTTTGGCAATATATAAACGGGGTCTTTATCCTGTTGATATTTACTTACAAAGCTTCCTCCAAAGCTTACGAAGGTCTTTTTGTCTTTGAAGCGTTCAAAAATATTATTTACCGAAAAATCGGCATCAACACCTCTAACAATGCCAACGCCTTTTTCGAAATAAAGCCGCTGATTACCTGCAAGTGCTTTTATCAGGATGCCTTCCACCGGTTTGATTTTTAAACGTATGCCCTCAATGGCATTGTCGATGCCGAGATTTTTCTCTTCATAGCTGCGTAAAACCATACCGCTGCCAAATTGCTCGTAGAAATTGCCAGCAGTAACTTCGACACCATAATTATTATAGGAAATGTATTTGTAAGGTATGCCATTGCCATTATATCTCGGGTCAAAACCGACCAGTGCATTCTGGTAACTCTCAAAACGCAGGCCGGCCGAGAAGGGTCCTTTAACATAATTGAAATTGGCAAAAGCATTCAACAACAGCTTTTCAGGTACTTCTGCGGCGCCAATCAAAGAATCGGCATTGTAGTACTGAATGTCTGTCTGAAAATTTCCGCTCAAACGGCCTTCCTGGTTATTTTCCTGAGCTGCTGTAAACAAAGGCAAACAAAGGACAAACCAGAAATAAGGGGAATTAATATATTTAAACCTCATTAATAATGCTTGTTTATCAATATTTAAAGGCTATTAAATTAATTGTCTTTAGAAATTATTTCTCTTACTTTTTCAATAAGTTTTTTCTCACCGCCTTCACCAAAAGCTGTAAATTGGGCAACTATCTCACCTTTTCCGTTCAGAATAAATGTATGGGGAACCGTATTAACACTCATGGCTCTTTTAAAGTCGCCGTTTTCGTCGAGGTAAAACTCAAAATTCCACGATTTTCCGCTTACCAACGGGGCTACATTTCTAACGGTTTTCGAGTCGTCGATGGAAACAGCAATAAGTTTAACACCGGTTTCCTCTGTCCAGTCGTCGTAAACTTCACTGATAGCGGTCATTTCTTTAAGACATGGCCGGCACCACGTGGCCCAAAAGCTCAGAATAATGGGTTTTTCTCCATTATTAAAATCGGAGGAGTTGGCCGTTTTACCTTCCAGTGTTTTAATAGTAACGGCAGGCAACTTCTTGTTAGATTGTAATTCCTGTGCACTAATCAAGCCTATTGACAAGATGAAAGCTGTACATAAAGCAATTATATTTTTCATAATAATCTAAGTGTTTTTTAAATACACATTAGTTAGCAAACATAATTCCAAAAAGAATTACTCTATAACAATCTTTTTGCAAACCGTATAATTGTCGAAGTGAATGACAACATTATAAATGCCTCTGGGCAGATTTTGTGTGTTCAGTTCGTAGGTGTAAAAACCTGCGTTAATACTGTTTAAGGAACTGCTCACCATTTGCTGGCCGAGGAAGTTGTAAACGGCTATTTCGGTTTTTGTGTTACGGTTGGTTTTGAAAGAGATATTGGCCTGAGTTGAAGCAGGGTTAGGATATATAACAAGGTCTTCTATAAAGTCAGGTTCCGAAATATCCGTAAAACCTTCCAGATTAACTTTTTTAGAATTCAGTATGGCTCTTCTCTGGACGTTTGTATTGTATTTTTGAACCATGCCGACAATTCTTACATCTTTTTCTTTCATGGTTGATGGCAGTGTGTAGGTATATTCCTTGGTATAGGTAGCGCCATCAGTAACACTTGCCGGTAGCGAATTGGCTGTGCCAAAAGCGCCACCCAGCATAGCTTTGAGTACGTAGCGGTGGTAATACCCTACGATGGGGTTGCCCAGTCCGTACATGGGATGTCCTGTTGTGTTGTTGTAATTATTGGTTTGATTCCATCCTGTACCGGTACCGGTAAGGCTGTCTTCCACAATCACAGCATTGAACCTGAGTTCTTCGTTGAGGTTGGCATAGAAAGTAGCACTGACTGTAACAGTAACTTGCCTTGTGTTCTGATTGTAGGTATTTGTAACATCCACAGCGACAGGTGAAACATGGGTAAGACGCTCACTTGTTTTGGCATTCCATAGTGAACGGCTGAGGCCAACACCTGTGCCGTCGGGAAATACCATACGGTCAACATAACCATTGGGATATCCTGATGCATAAGCGCTGTTAACAGTGTTGCCATCGGCAAAGGCCATGGCATCCCCATTATGAATATTGTAGCCGATAGCATTAGGATACGATTCGAGAATTTGTTTCAATTTTACGGCGCCATCGGGGCAATAGCCACACCAGACACCTGTAGCAACTTCAACAAGAGCATATTTTTGAGGTACCTGACTTACTACAGTAAATATGGTTGTCATTGTATCATTATCAAGGTTAAGGTCAACATCGCCATTGATGTTCGATGCCCATACTTTTACGGTATAAGTACCTGAAGCAGTGGCATTATAAGGTATGGGATGATTAAAATTGACCGTAGTAAAAGGATAAATGCTTTGTGAGGTAAAGGAATGTGTAACCGGAGTTCCACCGTTTACGGAATAATTCAGGTCGTATGAGGTTACGGTGTCGCCTCCCATACTTTTAATTTTTCCGGTAATGTTTATATTTCCAATGCTGACGTATTCCATAAGGTTGATAGCGCTTACTGACATATCCCTTACCAAGGGGGTGTCCACCACAAAAGAAACAGAATCAGCGGTGCCGAATTCGCCGCCTGTAGCAAAAGTATATCCCAGTAACTCAATTTTGTAGTAGCCGTTGCCATAGGAGCAGCAAATGCCATCGCCGTATTCGTCATTAATTTTAAATTTAACAGGTGTGCCTAAAGGAATACAAACGTTTTTTACATAAAGCTGGCCACCGTTAATATCTGTATAAGGACCACCGCTTTCGTAGGTGGGCGAGCCGGATTCATGAGTAAGTGTCCATGTTGTTTCAGAACCATAGTTGTCGGTTTTGATGCTTATTTTTACATTTGTTTCTCCGGTCGGGCATTGTGCATAAAGCATTCTTAATGAGGAGAAGATAAGAATGGTCAGGAGTAAAAGTGTAAATTTTTTCATAAGTAAAAGGATTAAATATTAAAATAATTAAAGAATTCTGTCAGGAATAATTATATGCAAATTTAAAATAAAAATACAATAATAAATTATTTAATTATTTTTGTAGGAGCACTTAAATAATAACTAACAATAAAATATATCATTATGGCAATTGAATTTACAGATGAAAATTTTGAAGAACTTGTGATTAAATCGGACAAACCTGTACTTGTAGATTTTTGGGCTGAGTGGTGTGGCCCCTGCAGGATGCTGACTCCGCTTGTACATGAACTTTACGAAGAATACAAAGAAAAAGCGGTCGTAGGAAAATGCAATGTTGATGAAAACAATGATGTGACGGTTAATTACAACATCAGAAACATACCCACCATATTGCTTTTTAAAAATGGGCAGGTTGTGGATAAAATTGTGGGCGTAGTGCCAAAATCGCAACTGGTAAACAAATTGAACGCTTTATTGTAATATTATTTCGTTCCGGAATAATCCCGTAATAAAGCAATCTTTTTTAATGGAAAGTAAACTTAACAAAGGTTTCATTGATACTTTTGGGCATTTGGATTTGTTTGCCCAACAAGTAGTTGAAGGATTTATTACAGGCATTCACAAAAGCCCTTTTCATGGCTTTTCTGTTGAGTTTGCCGAGCACAGGCTTTACAATCAGGGGGAGTCGATAAAAGATATTGACTGGAAAGTATTTGGCAGAACAGATAAATTGTTTACAAAAAAATACGAAGAGGAAACCAATCTGAGGTGCCAGTTAATTATCGATAATTCCACATCCATGTATTACCCGCGGTACAAGGATCCAAACTTTGAAAAACCTAATAAAATAATCTTTTCTGCTCATGCAGCAGCCGTTTTGTTTAATATAATGCGGCGCCAGCGTGATGCTTACGGCCTGACTTTATTTTCAGATAAAATTGAATTTCAGTCAGCCACAAGGTCGAATACCCTGCATTACAATTTTTTGCTGTCGGAACTTGAAAAGTTGCTTAATCCTGACGATACTCCAAAAAAGACTTCACTAACTTCGGTGCTTCACCAAATAGCTGAGGTAATTCATAAACGTTCCCTGGTAATTATTTTTAGCGATATGCTCGACAGCGCCGATGAACTAGAGTCTATATTGCCGGCATTGCAACACCTTAAACACAATAAACATGAAGTGGTGTTGTTTCATGTGTTTGAAAAGAGTTCGGAATATGATTTTAAATTTGAAAACAGGCCGTATAAATTTATTGATATTGAAAACAATGAAGAAATAAAGTTAAATCCTAACGATATTCGCCAAACCTACCTGCTGAAAATGAAATCTTTCAGAGAAGACTTATATATTAAATGCAGGCAATACAACATTGATATTATTGAAGCAGATATTAATAATGGTTTTAAACAAATACTTTTCCCTTTTTTTGTGAAGAGGCAAAAATTAAATTAGTAAGATGGAAAGTAAAACGAATACTATTAGTGAAGATGAAATCCGTAAACTGGCCGAGAGTGAGCAGAAGTTCAGATTTATAGCAGAAAATGCTTCTGAAGTTATTTTTTCGTTAACTACAGAGGGGGCTTTTGAATTTATTTCAAATAACATAGAACCGCTTTCGGGTTATAAGCCGGAAGAAGTATTGCATGATTATTTTTACAAATATGTACATCCCGATGACTTACAGAAGGTACAGGAAAATTTTCATAATATTCTGGAAGGTAAGATTCAACCTTCTGAATTTAGAATTGTTGCAAAAAACAATAAAATTCTTTTTGTTAAAAGCTCCACTAACTTGATTGTTATTGATGGAGAAATTAAAGGGGTGTTTGGCATACTTACTGACATTACCAGGTTAAAGCTTGTTGAAGAAAATCTGAGAGAAATCATTGATGAAAAGAACATGCTGATGAAGGAAATTCATCACAGGGTTAAAAACAATATGCAGATTATTATTTCCATGCTAAAGCTCGAATCTCTGAGAAATAATGACCCCTACACCAAAGATGTGTTTATGCGCCTCATTGAGCGCATAACATCCATGAGAATGGTACATGAACATCTCTATTCAGTAGAAAGCCTGAAAGCCGTTAGTATAAAAAGGTATTTTTCCGAGCTTATCCGGCATATAGAATCATCGTATAATATAAGTGAGAAAAAAAGAGTTCTGATACATCATTCTATTGATGATTTAAATTTACATGTCGATTTACTGGTTCCTCTGGGCCTGATTTTGAATGAGTTGTTAACCAATTCTTTTAAATATGCTTTTGCTCAAAGTGAAGGCCTGATAACAGTTGAACTACTGCAAAGGGATAAAAAGAATTCCTTTGTTTTAAGAGTAAAAGATAATGGCGTCGGTATTGATTTAAAGGCTTTGCAGAAAGACGAGATGTCGTTAGGGCTGAAGCTTGTTCAGGCTCTTGTTCATCAGATTGAAGGGACTCTTAATCTGTCAAATGAAAAGGGCACTACAGCAGAAGTTTTCTTTTCGGATAAATCTGAAACACTGAACTGATAATAATGAAGCATTTCTTCTTACTGCTTTTGTTTTTATCAGAAATAGCCTGCACAGCCACTTCTCAAATAACAAATGCCGCACTTTTCAATAAAGTACCTGGCAGATTAGCTGGGTTAAATCAGGTTAGCCGGAATTATTTGACAGTAAAAAATAAAAACTTATTGCATGATGTTGATAAACCGGTTTTTTATACATATGATTTTTTTAAACAGCAACTTGGAAAAAACAAGTGGCTGCTGGAGCACACCGACGACAGTTTATTGTACGATATAAGCCGGCAACTGTATGTAAAGCAGTACAATACATTGACTCAGCTTTTTTACTGCTTCGATTATTACAGCTCCTTATATTCTGGATACTTTGAAAACTTAGGGTTTGAAAATTATATATTACTCTTGCCCGCTGTGTTAAGTGCTTACGATTATCGCATGAACAGCGGAAAGGGGGCAGGCCTTTGGCGGCTTAATTATTACATAGCCATAAGATACCATCTGACTATTAATGATACCATAGATGAACGGTTTAATGTGGAAAAATCGACTGTAGCAGCTATTAAGTACCTGAAACATTTGAAAAATCTATATGAGAATTTTGATTATGCTTTGTGTGCATTTATGTCGTCGGCAGCAGAAATAAATTATTTGAATAATAAAAATGGGGATATGGCCGGGTTATCTGATATTCCAGACGACATAAAGCTGGACCTGCATTTGTTCAAGAGCCTTGTTTTTATGTATTCTTTCAGGGAAGATTTGCACCTGAAAAAGTATGCATTAGAACCCCTGCAGCCTGTTAATGCTGTCGTATTAAAACGAAAAATCCATTTCAAACCCACGATCGAATTATTGAAAATGGACAGCGCTTGTTTTGTTTTTCTGAACCCGATATATAAAAAATTCATTTCAACAGACACAGGAATAGTTATATTTCATGACACATTAGTACCTTTGTTCACTAAATACGAAAATGATATTTTTGTTAAGAGCGATTCCTTGTTTATAAATGATTACACATTTGTTGACAGGAATAGTAGTATGGATAATTCTATTGGTATTATTCATACGGTCAGGAGCGGCGAAACCCTTTTGCAGATTGCAGGAAAATATAAAGGGGTAACTGTAAACAGTATTGTCAAAGCCAATAAATTAAGTTCTCCCGACAGGATCAGAGAGGGGCAGAAATTGATAATTAAAAAGTAAAATAAAGAATGAAAATCAGGCAGGTGTTTTTTTTTGTGATATTCGTATTATTAGCCCTGTTAATACTGTCTCTCGTTTTTCCTAAAGAGGGTATTAGAATAACGAAAGGGTTTACATTACAATTTGTTACATTGGATGAGCTTTTTTGGGAAGAAGAACACAGCAGAGATTTGAATGACATATTGCTGAAAAATATCAATCTCGATTCTTTGATATGCCTGTACAAAGATTGCGATGATACTTTAGAGCTGGATGCCGCTCAGCTTAAAGGCAAAATACA
>JAKIYU010000273.1 GCA_022708385.1 Bacteroidota bacterium
CGCTATTATTTTTAAGTTTTTATGTTTGTTAATAATAAAATAAACAGATATAAATGTCAGCCAGGCAGCTATGATTATAACGTAATACCGGAGTTCGGTAATGCCGTAAGCATTAACGCGTTTAAAAATGGCGATGAATAGCAGTAAAATGAGTGGCAGCATAAGCCAGAAATACCATCGGAAGAAGCCCGACAAAAATTTATTGCCGGTATTTTTGAGGGGGTATATAAGAAAGAATGAGATAAGCCCGGGGATAGAGAAGCTAAGGACAAGATTTGTAACCCAACCTTTTGGAAACTGCCACATGACTATTATTTTACCGGCATACACATACAGAATAAGCATGTAGAGTATTACAAGAGGAACAAGAATGTTTTGTACAAGGAATTTCAGCGCTTTGGGATAAATCAGTTTATTTTCGTACTGGGAATAATCGGCTGAAAGGCCACCGGCAAAGAAAATAGGTGCAAAAATGCCACTTAAAATGATAAATAAATAAAAATATAGCATGCCGTCAACATCAACTCCAAATAGGACATCGAGCGCAAAGAGGGCCAGTGACAGCCCACCATATAATATCATCGTAAAAAGATAAGTGGTCAGCAGGCGCAGGAAGAGCGTTTTGGTATATTGCCAGAAAGCATCAATGTTTTTATCTTTGTAATAGGGCAGGTACAGGGTTAAGAAAACTAAGGCTGTATCTAAGGCCACAATTCTCATTGTCAGTTCAAATGTGGAAAAATTTTGAGGCGGGATAAAATAATATAAGGCCATAAAGATTACAAAGATGCCTTGCAGAATGTATTTTTGTTTTTTATTCAGTTTGTTTTTTTCTGCATGATTGGTTGCAGCCAGAACGAAAATAATACCCATGCTGAGGATTGACAGGAAATGATATATATTTAGTTTGGTATCCCATGTGAGGTCATTATCGTATTCTATTGTAAAAATTGAAACGATGGTAAGAATAATACAGAAGGTTATAAAAAGCGGGAAACGGGTAAAAGCTCCTGTAACATCTTTTTTAATTTTGCTTATCTGTAGAATTTTCATGGTAATAGTTTTATTATTTTAATACATAACTAAACTCATACAATAACATAAAATTAATTGTTTTGTTGCAATGGAATAGAAAAATATTGATGGTGTTTGTGTGGTTATATGGGTAAAAAGGCGAAATATTTATTTGGGGGCGGTTTTAATTAAAAGAACACCGAGTAAGCCGAAAAGGATGTTGGGAATCCACACGGATATAAGGGGGTTTAGGTTGCCATAAGTGGCAAAAGTGGTAGATACCTGCATGAATAATATATAAGCAAAGCTTATAGTGAGCCCTAGTCCAAGATGCATGCCTATGCCACCTCTTACTTTACGGCTTGAAAGAGCAACACCAATAAAAGTAAGTATAATGGTGGCGAAAGGGTTAGCCATGCGTTTGTGTTTTTCAACATCATAAAATACCACATCTTCTGAGCCTTTCTGTTTTTCATCTTTAATAAAACGGCGTAATTGTGAGAAATTCATAACCTCCATATTTCTGACATCCCTTTTCATGTCTGATGGTAGCATATTAATTACGGTGTCAAGTTTTTCGCCAGATATTGTCTTTTCGTTCATATCTTTGACATAGCGGATATTGTATTTTTCGAGGCTCCATATATTCTTTGTGGTATCCCAGCGAATCATATTTGAGGCTAATTTGCTGTAAGAGCCATCATTATACATCGATTCGAGGACAAATTTATAACCTGTATTAGTTTCAAAGTTATACGATTCAATATAGGCAAAAGTGCCCGGGCTAATCTGTATATGTATGTTACGGTCGGAATATTTATCCTGAGTATGGAAGTAGCGGTACTCGAAGTCGAGGCGTGTTTTATTGGCCAGCGGTATAAGAAAATTGGCCAAGTAAAACGAAATGGCAGCGAGGATGGTTGCTGAGATTAAATATGGCAGAAGCATACGCCTGAAAGAAATGCCATTGCTCAAAATAGCTACTATTTCGGTGTTGGAAGCCATTTTAGAAGTAAAAAATATAACGGCTATGAATGTGAAAAGGGGGCTGAAAAGATTAATGAAGTAGGGAATGAAATTTAGATAGTAGTCGATAATGATTTCGTTAAGCGGTGCATTGTTTTTAACAAAGTCGTCCACCCGCTCTGAAATGTCGAAAACGATAACAATAACAATAATCAGGGCTATGGCAAAGAAAAAAGTACCCAGAAATTTTTTTATTATGTAGGTGTCAATAATTCTCATGTTTTATTTAAAAAAAGCATCGTGATTATTTAAGTGCGGAAAGTAAAACTCAATTTAAGGTGATTTATTTTTTTACAACCAGATTATATAATTTCATAAAATAGTTTTTATCGAGCGGGTAACCTAGTTGTCCGGCCTTATTGATGTCTTCAAAAGCTTCTTTGTTTCTCCCTGACTCGTGATAGGCAATAGAACGGTTGACGAAGGCAGGGGCATTTTTAGGATTTATTTCTATAGCTTTTGAATAATCGGCAATAGCTTTTTGGTAATCTTTTAAGTTGTAATAAGCAAGGCCCCGCCAGGTGTAAATTTCATTTTTTTCAGGGTTCAGGCGCAGTGCGGTGTTGAGGTCTTCTATAGCCCCTGCATATTCTTTGTTTTCATATTTGACAAGCCCCCTCCAGAAAATGGCTTCGGCGTTTTGAGGGTTAAAATCAAGGCTTACTTTTATGTCAAGCATGGCCGAATCGAGTTTTTTTACATTATAGAAGGCAATAGCCCGCCACAAGTAGGCTTTTTCATCCTCGGGTTTCAGTTTAATGTAATAGTTATAATCGGGCAAAGACTTTTCAAATTCTTTGAAATGGCTTAATGTATTGGCGCGGCCAATAAGGGCATCGGTGTTTTTAGGGTTTAGTTTAAGACATTTGTCGAAGTTGAGGAGCGCTTCTTCTCTACGGTCAGTATTATACAGAAGGACGGCCTTGTTACCGTAACATTTATCGAAAGTGGAATCAATTTCAATGCATTTATTAAAATCGGCAATGGCTTTGTCGTAGTTTTTAATAAAACGGTAATACAGATAGCCTCTGTTGTTGTATGCAAAAGGTAAGCGGGGATTTTTAGCAATGACATCGGTAAAAAGAACTTCGCCGTTTTTCCATATTTTATTTCTTTCGAAAGTAAGGAATGCGCACATTATACCAAAAGCGATGATTAATAATTTGAGTACAGGGGCTGTTTTTTTAATTACAGCGTTTGCATTGTCGCGTACATTTAGGTAAAAATGTCCAATAATAAAGAAAAGCCCGATATAAGGGATATAAGTGTATCTTTCGGCCATAAGTGCGCCGCCAACTGGTAGTAGTTGGAGCACCAGAGCCAGTGTAGCAACAAAGAACAGGATGCCAAAAACGAGAAAACGGTGTTTCCTCAGTAAAACAACAGTTGTTGTCAGCAATAGTACTGCCAGGGGCGCAATATAGAACAAGGTGGGTAATTGGGTCCCTATACGCTCGGGATAGGGATACATGGCCATAAGGTTGAAAGGAACAAATAGTTTAATAATGTATGCTGTGAGCCCGTACGAAGCAAGCATCAGCCTTTCGGGTATAGTAAACATGGGCGCTATTCAGGACCTCACGCCCATGTTTACTATACCAGAAAGGCTGATGCTTGCTTCGTACGG
>JAKIYU010000274.1 GCA_022708385.1 Bacteroidota bacterium
CCGTTAACGACAGCCTGATGGGACATGTGGTGCTGAGTACCATACGCCCGCCGGTATATCCTTGGTCAGGTGTCTATTTTCATAATGTTCCCGTGCCACTGAAGGCCAAAGCCCGTACAGGATTTCGTTTTGTCGAATGGGCAGGCACCGGTGTAGTATCCCCTGAGTTAAATGTAAACCTTTTTAGCGACACATCGTTTACAGCCATTTTTGAAGCAGACCCTAACTATATACCCCACCTGCTTTTTATCAATGAATTTCTGTCATCTAGCACTTCGAACCTACAGGATGAATACGGAGAATATGACGACTGGATTGAAATTTTCAACCCTGGCTACGACACTATTGACCTGGCCGGCTTTTATATTACTGACGATTTAACGCAGCCCCAGAAGCATCATTTTGTAAGCGGCAGCAGTAGCACCCTGATACCACCCGAAAGCTTTAAACTGCTCTGGGCCGATGGTACTCCATTGCAAGGCTCATTGCATCTGAACTTCAAACTATCAGCAGCCGGAGAAAGCATTGGTTTATACGACAGCACACTCACGCTCATTGATGCCATAAATTTCGGCAATCAAAGCGACAATGTTTCGTATGGCCGTTTTCCGGATGGTTACAATAACTGGTATTTCTTTGGTATTCCCACACCGGGAGCGTCTAACATTATGACTTCCATATCCAATCCCCCCTGTTGTTATATCCCAACCCCACCACCGGTATGATTCATTTGAGCAGTGAAGCAAGCAGTATCGAGGTTTTTAACATGGTGGGACAACTCATTAAATCAAGCACAAACTCTAACCTGATAAATCTAGATGGGTTAGATAAAGGGGTCTATTTTGCGTTGCTTAACAAAAAACACTTTGTTAAAGTAATTAAATATTAACGGGTTATTTGAATTATAATGAAAGTTAATTTAAATCGGATTGCAGTATATTTATGTATTTTCTCAGTCATTTATACTGCAGGATGCAAGAAAGAACCCCCTGTTACCTACCCTGTTATAACGGTTGACGCACCCCAAGAGAACCAGGTATTTACAATACCCGATACCATTTCTATTCATGCCAGTATTTTGCACAATAAACCAATTTCATTTGTTTCGATAGCCATTGTTGACATGGCGCTTACACCTGTTACAACAAGGTATTTTCTTTATCCTGAGATGAATAATTATGAAATCAATTCCAACATAATAATTTCCAACCCCGAAATTACTTCGGGCAACTACTATCTGCATATACGTGCATCGGATGGCAGCAATGAAACAAATGCTTATACCAAAATCTATTTATACGAAACACCCCGTATATTAAGTGATATATTTTTAATAACAAAAAATGCTTACGGCACTATCGATATTTCAAGCATAGATACAGCTTTGATGCAGCAACATTTAACAAATATAAATACTGATTTCGGCTTTGCAGATGTTGACCCTGTAAACCAACTTTTGTATATCTCGGGCAGATATAACAGCAAATTATTCTGCTACAATTATAACGATAAAGTCGTGAAGTGGGATGTAAGTGTAACCGGATACCCTCCATCCCCCTATTTTAATGATTTAAAAGTATATAACAAAAAATGTTATTGCGTTTTAAGGCAAAATGCCATTATTGCTTATAATTCACAAGGTTTAATGGTTTATAATAATCCGACAAGTACTGAGAGGTATCCCGACAAATTGCATTTTCACAACAACTACCTTTTTACTTCTCAATATGCTATTTCGGGCACGAATGCTTTTATTCTGCTTAACTATATCGAATCAGGCGGGTTTTATCAAATGTTGCTTTTAAACCTTAAAACAATTAAATTTTTCAGCAGGGACAACAACAGCGTTTATATTTTTGCCAACAATGCTTCGGATTACGGCGAAATAAGAATTTATGATATTGAAAGCAATGGCGTTTGGGAGCCATATAACTTAACGGGTGGAAAACTTATTGCGGCAGAGAAAGTTGATAACAATACCTATCTTTTGGCTTATGAAAACAAAGTTGTAAAATTCACCTACAATCCCATAGGGGCGGTTGATTATTGTATAGCAAATGACATTCTGAATCTAAAATTCGATGACATAAATCAGAAACTATACATCATAACAAAAAATAAAAAAATTAAGCGTTACAGCTACCCTTTTGCACAATTGGAAAAAGAAATCAATGTAAATGATAGCATTTGCGACATTCTGCTGATTTACAACAAATAGCATCAACGTATTAAGGTTACATGCCCGGTATATTTCTGGCGGCCGATAATATAGTTTTCCTGCCACATTACCCACACATAAACATCTTGCTGAGCAGGACTGCCTGTTCCCTGCATGCGCCCATCCCATCCCTTATGAACATCGTCGGTGCTAAACACCAACTCTCCCCACCTGCTGTAAATATATAACTCATAAGCATTGTTGTTTAACTCAATACCTTCGGGGTAGAAATAATCATTAATACCATCATTATCGGGCGTAAAAGCATTAGGAAAGTAAATGGCATATTCACCGCGAATAATGATATGATTTGAACTTGAATCGGAACAACCTTCGGGACTTGTCACATAAAGCCAGACATCGAAAAAACCTGTGTTAGTATACAGATGCTGAGGGTTTTGCAGGGTTGAACTGTTTTCGGCACCGGCATTCTCTTCTCCGAATGTCCACACCCATTGGGCTGCATTTACTGATTCGTCGTAAAAAGTAAACAGCATATTATCCACATCGCCCTCGTGTGGCAGGAAAGTAAAAGAGGATACCGGTTGCTGATACACATTAATTAATTGATTTTGTACAATTGTATTGGGACAGCCATCGATTGAGATCACATTAAGGGCAACGGTATAGGTTCCGGAATTGTTGTACTGATGTACAGGTAGCTCCAGTACCGAATTATTGGCAAAGCCGGAGGGTGCATCCCCGAAATCCCAGTAATAAGAAGCCAGTTGGGAAGCAGAAGCCGGTGTAAATGAAACCAGTAAAGGTTTGCAGCCACTAAGGGGAGTCGCCACAAAATTGATATCAGGCATGGGCATCACCGTAATTATTACATCATCGCTGGCTGTACAACCATTAATATCGGTGGCATGAATGGTATAAGTGATGTCGGTTACAGGCGAGGCTATGGGATTGGCTATATTGGCATCATTGAGGCCTGTGGATGGCGACCAGTTATAGTTTAGCATACCTGTTGCCACAAGCTGTGTTGATGCCCCCCCGCAAATGTTAAAGTCGGCAGGCGCATTCAATTGCGGAGTTACCAGTGTAATATGCATAGTATCCGCCACAGTGGCACAGTTCCCGCCCACAGTATTGATATAGAGCGTTATAAAACCATTGTCCTTTTCTGCTTGTGAAAAATAATAGACCGGATTTAAAATAGAGGCGGAAGGCGTAAACTGCCCCCCTCCCCCGCTCCACAGACCGGAAGTAGCAAACTGAACACCGCCGTTAAGTTGTATGCTGTCGCAATAGGCACACAACAAGGTATCGTTCATCCCATAAGGTGCATAGATATTAGCATCTGCAATAGGGTATTCAAAGTTGACAAGGGCGCTGTCCTTTTCTGTATGAGCATACCACCAGGTGTTAATGGTACTCATATCCCCAAGTGAACAATAAGTGGGCAAAGGTTGTGTAAGACAAGAACCGACATTCCACTGATGG
>JAKIYU010000275.1 GCA_022708385.1 Bacteroidota bacterium
TTCGCGGCGCGCATCATTAAGCCTTACAAGTGCACGTTGTTTGCGTTGTTCTGTTACTATTTTGGTAGCATTCATTTTCTCCTTCAGTTCAATCAGCTCGGCATTCAGCTCATCCGATTGTTTGTAAGCCAGCTTTATAATATCTTGATCGGTAAGCGGTTTGGTTTCAGTTGCATTTTCCGGCAGCTTGTTGTTATTGGCCATCACCTGCTTATTTTCTTTGTTTTTATTGTCGGCAAGAACAGGCTTTTCGAACATGGATTCGGTGGCGTTCACATCGAGTTTAGTCCTGTTTTTAAGAAGTTCCATGGAGCGTTTATAGGACGGGTCATCTTTCGACAGGTTAAAAACATCCCCCAGTGCCGTTTGCTCTTTATCTTCACGGGCTTCGAGGTGCACCTTATACACATTAATCATTCCTATATCCGAAACCCTGTTCGATGCAAAATAGGCGCTTGTCATATCCTCATTAGTAATAAACAGGATGTCGTCAAATGGTGTGTTGATGGCAAAGTCAAGATTTTCGGGTTTAGACCATGTGTTTGTTACTGTGTCGAGTACGGTTCTAAAAACATCATATCCGCCCATGCTGTTGTGTCCCTTAGAAGAAAAAAACAGTGTCACACCATCCGATAACATAAAGGGATAATCCTCATCATATTCGGTATTTATGAGGGCAGGCATCCTGTGGGGTACGTCCCATGAGCCAACTGCCGTTTTTTCCACATAATAAATGTCTTTGCCATAATCTTCTGTTAAACCATAGCTTGAATAATACAGGATTTCGGCATTTTCAGAAAAAAACAAAATGGCATTGTGCTCCATTTTAATATCAATTTTCGATTTCAAATCAGGAGGTACCGTCAGGAAACGCCCACCGAAATCTGCCACATTGTACGACCTGTAAAAATTTTTGTATCCCACATGTTGTTTGTCTAAAACATACAGGTCGCTAACAGTGCTTAAAAGAGAAATGCCATTATAACACATTTCAATTTGCCTGGCAGCATTGTATTTTTTATGCAGGCTTCTTGGCGCCTGTTGTAAAAACTGATTATAAGCATTAATGGCATCTTTAAACCTGTAGTTATAGTGATAAGCCAATCCAAGATAGTACAACACCTGCTTTTCAACCTCCGGACTTTTTGAAGCGGCTTCGAGATACTGTATCGGCTTTTCAATATCCCTCTTATCGGCCATCAGTAAACAAGTGCCAAATTTATAGGAATAGTCAGGATTTTTGGGATACAGACTGAGTAGCTGAGAGAATAAGGGCAGGGCAGCTACAAAATTTTCCTTTTTAAAAAGCAAATCGGCGTTTTTCTTTAAGTCTTTCTCCGATTTGTAAGCGTTCTGGGCATTTAACACAGTAAGCATAAAAGGCTGGAATAGTAGTAACAGCCATAGATAAAAACGGGCTATATGCTTTACTCTGCTGCTCACTTGTGCTTTTATTTCATTTTTAAGAAGTATTAACTGTAATTACATATCTTATATTATACTAATAATAAAGAAATAGGTTACCTTAACAAGCCTGAGCAATAAGAGGAAAAAGGTTGGCAAAATCCACAATTTAAAGGGCTTATTACAACAAATTAATAGCAAATCAGCATAATTATGTACAAAGTTACAAATATTATGCTTGCTTTAAAGGATGGATTTGAGGTCTAATAGGACTAAAACAAAAAATGTATTTGCTATTCTACATTCACACCAAGCATGTCCTCGTTTATATTGAAAATATTATCACCGATTTTTTCGCAGGAAGTACAAATTTTATTAGCGAAGAAACCCGATTTAAAATGGGTATTGTCGTGTTCCATTTCTTCGTATAAAGCATCTCTTATAGAATCGCGGTATTTGTTGATGCGATTTTCAACATCAAACGCTTTTTCGATGTTTTCTTTCTTTTCGTTGTTAATATTATCGAACATGATATCGAAAGCTTCCTCTACCATGTTAAACATAACTTCAATTTTGTCGCGTTGTGTTTGTGAGAGCTTTATTTTATCCTTTTCGGCATTTCTGATAAGAATACCCATTTTATGACAGGTATCACCAATCTTTTCGATTTCTATACTCATGATTCTCATCCTTCTTATACGTTCCTTGGCCTGAGCTCCCACTTCTTTATTGGAAACGTTGATAAGATATTCAGTAATTTCCTGCTCAATTTTATCTATTATTTCTTCATACTTTACAATGCGCTCCAGTATTTTATCCCTTTCCTGTTCTTTTTCTTCGTTCAGCAGCTCTTTAACAAACCCAAACATCCTGCGGACAATATCTGCATATTTAACCGTCAGGTTCTTTGCCTGAAAAAGCGACAACTCAGGCACCTGCATAAACCCCACACCAATATATTCAGTTTGTTTGCTTTCTTTTTCTTTTTTACTTTCTTTAATTAGCATGCAGGGAACCTTTACAATGGCTTTGGCAAACCAAACAAGTAGAAGTGTATTTGTAACATTGAATGAGGTATGAAAAATGGATAAAGCATACGGAATGGAATGCGCATCGGTAAATGGAGAATTGACACCCATAGCTGTAAGAGATTTGTCAATCAGGAATAAAAACTTATTGAAGAAAAATGCCATCCAAATAACACCTATAAGATTAAAAATGGTATGCGACAATGCAGCTCTTTTTGCATTGGTATTACCCATCAAGGCAGCCAGGTTAGCAGTTATAGTAGTACCGATATTTTCACCAAGCACCATGGCAGCGCCATCTGCAAAGCTAATCCACCCGTTATTACACATAACCAGTGTCAAAGCCATAGTGGCACTCGACGATTGCAAAACAATAGTCAGTAAAGTTCCCACGCCAATAAAAATGAAAAAGGAACCGTAACCCATGCCAGAGAAATTTTGCAGGAACTCAAACATTTCCGGGTTGCTTCTAAGATCGGGAACACTTTCTTTTAAATATTCGAGTCCCATAAATAAAAGGGAAAAACCAATGAGCATTTCGGCCAGGTAGTGGTATTGAACTTTCTTAAAAAACAATAATGGAAAGACAATTCCAATAAGGGGTATGGCAATGACAGCAATATTAACTTTAAACCCTAGCAGGGAAATTATCCATGCTGTAACTGTTGTACCGATATTAGCCCCCATAATGACACTAAAAGCCTGCGTAAGGTTGAGCAATGCCGCATTGACAAAACTTACAACCATTACTGTTGTGGCTGAGGATGATTGTATTATTGTGGTAATGAAAAGCCCTGTTATAATACCAAAAAAGCGGTTTTTCGTCATGCTACCTAATACCGAACGCATTTTTTCTCCCGCCAGCTTTTGAAGGTTATCGCTCATCATCTTCATTCCGAAAAGGAAAAAGGCCAGTGAGCCCATCAATTTAATAAAATCAAATATGGAATACGACATAATGTAATTTTTTGCAAAAATAATATCCCTGTATAAAATGAATATTAAATCAATGTTAAGTTATTGTTACTTTAATGAATGCGCACATTTTATTAAAACACTGGTTTTGTGAGTGTTACAAACCTATTTGAAAGTAATTGTTTTTTGAAAGCTTATATGAGCTTGCGTAAGGAAAAAAATTATTGACACATAAAATTTTATTTACGCTATTATAAAAAAGAAAAGAAAAGAAAACATTTAATCTTTTTTTTTTTTTTTT
>JAKIYU010000276.1 GCA_022708385.1 Bacteroidota bacterium
GATGTCGCCTGTAGCTTGATTCAGGAAAGATATATTGGAGAGATACATAAAGAAATTATTGGCATCGTAAGTGGTGCCGGCGGTTAGATTAATAGCATCGCCTCTAACACCAGTAGCCACATCGAATACCTGTACTTTAACATCGGGGTAGAGGTTCTTATCGGAGAAAGTGGTGTCGGTATCCATCCATGCGAAGATGATTTTTTCACGACCGGGTGTTCTGGACATCTGTAGTCTGTTATCCCATGCCACAACAATAGGAGAATCGGTATCCTCTACGTCTTTTCCAAATTGGATATCAATAACTTCAGCATTCCATCCTGAAGTGCCTTCCCAGCAGTGGTACATTAAACCTTCAATAGAAGTGTATGTCCATGAATAAGCCAATGAGTCGGGGTGGTTTGAAGCAGCGCTGTTGATATAAACGCAGAAATGCAGTTTGCCGTTAGCATCAACTATAGCATCCTGAATAAGGCCGAAGAAAGCTCTGGAAATACCGGGAGTTGTTGTTTCAATCAACTCGTCGGCAATAGCGGGAATAGCATTCCAGTCAACACCGGGTTGCAAAGTCCATGTGGTGCCGCCGTCAACAGTTTTGTAAATCATAGGATGATAACCGTTAGGGTCAACAGCATTAACATTTCTGCCGCTGTAAACGAGGTAGCCTGTTTGGCCGTCTTCGCTCCAAGCCATAGCCGGAGTTCTGAGGCCATCGGGGCCAACGCCTGTACCTTGTGTGTAAGCAGGTACATTGTCAACCGATGTCCATGTCCATGCATTAGCGTTGAAAACACCTGTGTAAACAGTGGTTTTGTAGCTGGTATAATAGGTGCCGTCGTCGGTATTTTTTTCACCCATAATTCTAATTCTGCCGGTATTGTCAATGTCCATCCAGCTTCTGGGCAGGTTGGTGTAACCAACTACGGATTCATCTTCGTCAATAAATTTCTGGTCGCCGTTCTGGCCATCGAAACGTTTGCTGGCCTGGAAAGAACCGAGCCATCCCGAACCACCGGTAAAAGGACCAAAAGCAATACCATAAGCGCCATCAACACTGGTGTTGCCTGCGGGATTGTAAATAACACCTGAAGGATAACGTCCTAATTTGGTGGTGTTGTCCCATACAATCTGGTTGCTCCAGTTGAGGCCGCCGTTGGTTGACCATGTGGTTTGGATAAAACCGCTGTTTTCGCCTGTTTGCAAGGGCACATCTTTACGGTGTGTAAACATCACCATGTTAAGGGCAGGGTTAGCTGTGAGGCAGTTTTGCTCAGCTAAAAGAATGCTATAGGGATTGGCTGAAGAACCCAGTTGTACCTTATTAACAGCCTGAATATCCTTTGCACTTGAATAATCACTATAAGGTTTGCTTGGGTAAATGCTCATAGGTTCCTGGTCTGCTTTCAGTTTCAGCACCTTAACATCTTTTGATAATTTAACCTCTACAGGTAACTTTTTTGCCAACTGGGCCTGCATCGTTAAAACGGCTACAGAAAGCGCAGCTAAGAGTAAAATTTTCTTCATTTTTAATAAATTTTAGTTAAACATGTTTTCATTTAGGACAACACAAGTAATAAAAAAATGATATATAATAAAATAAAAATAAAAAAATGTCATACATTTGCTGACTTAAATAGCATAAATAAACATTAACAATTTAAAAAAATCATTATGACTGAAATAAAGAAGAACCTTAGTGAATCAAAAACGGCTCGATGGCTGGCTTTGGCCATTGTATCGTTTACCATGCTTTGCGGGTATTATCTGGCCGATGTCATGGCCCCTCTGAAAGGATTACTGGAAAAGGAGTTGTTGTGGAGTTCTACAGAATACGGTTTTTTTACAAGTGCCTATGGATGGTTTAACGTTTTCCTTATGATGCTTATTCTGGGAGGCATAATTCTCGATAAGATGGGCGTACGGTTTACGGGTGTAATGGCTACTTCTATAATGGTGGCAGGTGCTGCCATAAAATTCTGGGCTATATCAACCCATTCACTCGATGGCGCATTATTATTGGGTATGAAAGCTCAGGTTGTGGTGGCTGCCCTGGGTTATGCCACTTTTGGAGTTGGTGTCGAAATAGCTGGTATTACCGTGTCGAAAATCATTGTTAAATGGTTTAAAGGAAAAGAAATGGCGCTTGCCATGGGTCTTGAAATGGCCACAGCCCGTATTGGTACCACCCTGGCCCTTTCTACATCTGTACCTATAGCCAAAATGTTCGGAAGTGTTTCAACCCCCATCCTCTTTACTCTGGTCATGCTCTGTATCGGTCTTATTGCATTTATTGTTTATACATTTATGGATAAGAAACTGGATGCATCAAATGCTGCTCAGAACGAAGGCAAGAAAGTTGAAGATGAAGAAAGTTTCCAGTTGTCCGATATACTTTTAATTATAAAAAACAAAGGATGGTGGTTCATTGCCATATTATGCGTTTTATTCTATTCAGCAGTATTTCCCTTTCTGAAATATGCATCAGATCTGATGGTACAGAAATTCGGCATTGAAGAGGAAGTGGCCGGTATCATACCCGGTATGCTGCCATTCGGTACGATGATTCTGACACCATTCTTCGGAAACCTTTACGACAGGAAAGGTAAGGGAGCCACCATTATGATTATAGGTGCCGTTTTACTCATTATTGTACACTCGCTGTATTCAATACCTTTCCTGAATCACTGGTTAATTGCCGTGGCCCTTATAATTTTATTAGGCATAGGTTTCTCACTGGTGCCTTCGGCCATGTGGCCTTCTGTTCCCAAGATTATCCCAGAGAAACAGCTGGGTACAGCCTATGCATTAATTTTTTGGGTACAGAATTGGGGTCTAATGGGTGTACCTGCACTTATCGGATGGGTACTCGATAAATATTGCGTTACCGGTAGTAAAGTTGTGGATGGCGTTACAGTACTCAGTTATAATTATACCCTACCCATGATTATTTTCACGGGGCTGGGCCTGCTTGCATTAATGTTTGCCTTTTTGCTTAAAGCTGAAGACAAAAAGAAAGGATACGGTCTTGAATTACCAAATATAAAAAAATAAGTTACCTGTGCAACTTTTCAAAAAAGCTCCGTCTGCTATAGTCGGGGCTTTTTTATTACTCTTTGCAAAACAATGTATTGCAAAAAATTACAGAGATTAATTGGAGATTAAAGAATTTTTTTTAAATTTGAAAAATTATAAGGTTTATACATTGAATAATTATGACAATGAAAGCTATCAGATTTTTTAAAAAAAATGCAGTTATAACCATTCTGTGTTTTTCTGCCTTTTTAGGTGTGGCCTCGGGTCAGACGGCAAACAATATCATGCCGGCGCCCTGGTCACCGGTAATGTCGTTTATTGAAAACAAAGGCCAGTTCGACGGCCGTGACTGGCAGGGTTCAAAGATTGAATATGGCGTTGATTACAACAGTTTATATGTGTTTTTTACAAAAAAAGGTTTGACCTACCGTTACGACCGCTTTATAAGAAATCCCGGGCGCTCGAAAGAAAGGCCTCATGAGCCCAAAAGGATTAATTTAAGTGAGCTGACCTCAGTGAGCTGGATAGGCGCCAACAGTAATACGGAACTGATTGCCTCTGATAAAATTAGCCCATACTATTCTTATTGCTTCACCGACAAGGAAAG
>JAKIYU010000277.1 GCA_022708385.1 Bacteroidota bacterium
AAATGTCCCGGGTTCAGGCAGACACTGTCTATTATAAAATCCCTTATCTCTTGGCATAAAGACATGAGTTCTCCCTCGCTAAGTTTACGCAAATCTGCAGGAGAATCAATGGTTTTCAGCAATGGGCCAGGTTCAGATTTTTTTGACATACATACTTTTAACAGTGCAAATTTAAAAAAAACGATACACTAATTTTTTTGTTTTGTATATTTATATTTTTGTCAAAATAATTTATTAAAAAAATCGATGAACATGTATTACAAATTCAACTCTAAAAGGGTGCACTACACCGTTGCAGGTAAAGGGCCGTGCATAGTATTGCTGCATGGCTTTACCGAAGACGCCTCTATATGGGATAACTATACCAATACCCTTAAAGAAAACTTTACAGTACTTACCCCCGACCTGCCCGGTCATGGCTTAAGTGAAACTTGGGAAACGCCGCATACAATGGAAAAACAGGCAGAATTGCTTAAAAATCTGCTCGATAACCTGAATATAAAAACAATTGTGCTGATAGGGCACTCTATGGGGGGCTATGTCGCTTTGGCTTTCGCAGAGGCCTATCCACAATACCTCAAAGGACTTTGTCTCTTTCACTCATCCGCATTGGCTGATTCTCCTGAGACCCTGGCTGTCAGAGATAAAACCATTTCTATAGTCCGCCAGAATAAATTCAGTTTCCTGTCGCAATTTATACCCGACCTTTTTGCCCAAGCTAATCGTCTGTTGTATGAAAAAGAAATTCAAAGTCTGGTAGCTAAAGCTGCTGACATGAAACCCGAAGGCGTCATTAATGCTATCGAGGGCATGAAAATCAGACCCGACAGATGCCATGTGCTAAAGTCTCTTCAGATACCCATACTTTTTATTGCCGGAAAACAGGATAACAGAGTTCCTGTCGAAAAACTATTAGCACAAATGGTATTACCTACACATACCGAAGCTCTTGTTCTCGGAAATGTTGGCCACATGGGCTATATCGAAGCTGCTGATGAAATTTTAATAACATTTAACAATTTTATAAATAAGATTTATTCTAAATAAAAATAATAAGTTCTTATATTTGTATTGTTTATTAAATTTTATTAACTCAAACCTTGAAAATCATGAAATCAGATATAGAAATTGCCCAGTCCATAAAAATAAAACCTGTTGCTGAAATAGCCCAACGATTAAACATCAGTCAGGATGACCTGCATATGTATGGTAAATACATGGCCAAATTACCCCTCAAACTTATTGATGAATCAAAAATAAAAAATAAAAAGCTCGTCCTTGTAACAGCTATCACACCTACACCGGCCGGTGAAGGTAAAACCACAACTTCGATAGGTCTGGCCGAAGGCCTTAATAAAATTGGTGTCAATACCGCCGTAGTATTAAGAGAACCCCATCTCTCGGACCAGTATTCGGTATTAAAGGCGGTGCTGCGGGAGGCGGTTATTCTCAGGTTTTGCCTATGTAAGATATAAACCTCCATTTCACAGGCGATATCATGGCTGTCGAAAGAGCTCACAACCTACTGGCAGCACTTATTGACAACTACCTGCAAGGTAAAAACGAAATAGGGCTCGACCCTCGCAGAGTTACATGGAAACGTGTAATCGATATGAACGAACGCGCTCTCAGGGACATCATCATTGGCCTCGGTGGCCCAAAACAGGGAGTTCCCCGCGAAACGGGCTTCGACATTACCTCCGCCTCAGAAATAATGGCCATCCTATGCCTTTCACACAACCTGACTGAACTTAAAGAAAAGATGGGAAACATCCTCATCGGATTTACCTACGACGACAAACCCGTTTATGCACGCGATATTAAAGCCCAGGGTGCTATGGCCGCATTGATGAAGTATGCTATCATGCCTAACCTCGTGCAGACTATCGAAGGAAATCCCGCTATTATTCACGGCGGACCATTTGCAAATATTGCCCAGGGAACCAATTCAATTATTGCCACAAAAATGGGACTTACACTCGCCGATTACGTGGTTACTGAAGCCGGTTTTGCCTCAGAACTTGGCGCTGAAAAATTTTTCGACATCAAATGCCAGTATGGCCGTTTAAAACCTAATGCCGCTGTTATTGTTGCTACGGTGCGCGCTCTCAAATACCACGGCGGAGTTAAAATTAAAGAATTGGGAACACCTAATACAGAAGCTCTCAGCAGAGGCCTGGCTAACCTTGAAAAACACATAGAAAATATTCAAAAATTTGGCTTGTCTCCTATTGTTTCTATCAACAAATTTATTTCCGATACCCCTGATGAATTAGATTTAATAAAAAACAGATGCAGCGAATTAGGTGTAAAAGTAGCATTGTGTGAAGCCTGGGAAAAAGGAGGGGATGGCGCTGTTGAACTGGCTCAACTCGTTTTTGAAACGGCACAGGCCTGCTCTGTTTGCTTTAAACCACTTTACAGCCTAGATTGGGAAATGGAAAAGAAAATTGAAACCATTGCCACCGAACTTTATGGCGCCGACCATGTCGAATATACTGTTGAAGCAAAAGTAGATATTAAAAAAATTAACCAACTGGGTCTCGGTAATTTGCCCGTCTGCATTGCCAAAACACAAAAATCGCTGTCCGACGATCAGTACAAATTAAACCGTCCCAAAGGTTTTACGGTTAAAATACGTGAAGTCGAAATTGCTGCAGGCGCCGGTTTCGTTATCCCCATTGCCGGTACCATTATGCGTATGCCCGGGCTGCCTCAAGTGCCCTCTGCTGAATTTATTGATATTGATAACGAAGGAAATATTTCCGGACTTTTCTAAAAAAAAGAGGCTGTTTCTATTTTTGAGACAGCCTCTTTTTTAATGTTTTCTTAAAAACGTTTTTCCTTTATCTTCGCTTTTTTACCCTTAAGATCACGCATGTAGAATATCCTTGCCCTGCGCACAACACCTCTTTTATTTACTTTAATGTCTTCAATAAGCGGAGATGAAAAAGGGAAAATTCTTTCTACACCAATGTTTCCCGAAATTTTCCTGATAGTAAACGTTTCTGTAGCACCGCTACCGGCACGCTGTAACACAACACCCTGAAATTGCTGAATACGTTCTTTGTTCCCTTCGATAATCTTATAACTGACAGTAACTGTATCCCCTGCTTTAAATGAAGGGAATTTCTTCGTTGTAACGTAAGTGTCATGCACGAACTTAATGGCCTCGCTGCGGTTCATCTTTATTGAATATTTATTGTTATTACTCTTAATTAATGGGAGTGCAAAATTACACTTTTTTTAAATATAAAAAATATTTTTTATAATTTTTATGCATTCTGCTTCACCCAGTTCACAAGCCCCTTGGCTTGGAATACACCCATCAGTTTGTCGGGTAGAGGCTCAAAATGAAAATCTTTGTCACCAACACATACGATACCTCTGCTAAAATCTATGGATACATTATCCCCCTGCCTGAAATTATCAACGGCTTCGGGAAGAACAATTATGGGAAGACCCTGGTTTACGGCTGAACGGTAAAATATCCTGTTTACAGATTTTACAATGACAGCCTTTACCCCTGCAAAAGCTAACCCTACAGCCGGATGCTCACGCGAACTGCCGCAACCAAAGTTGTATCCGGTCATCAGGATGTCATCTTTCTG
>JAKIYU010000278.1 GCA_022708385.1 Bacteroidota bacterium
TGCCATGAACTACGGGACTATCCTTTTCGATGGCTTTAAACACATCGGTAACAGGCTCCAGCAGTTCATATTCCACTTTTATAAGCCGGGCTGCACTGCGGGCAATATTGCGGGTTTCGGCCACTACACCGGCCACCACATCACCTATATAATTGGTGATTTCCCCCGTCTTTATCATCAGGGGCCAGTCCTGTTGTATAAGGCCAATAACCTTATCGCCGGGAATATCCTCAGCCGTAAAAACTTTAATGACACCCGGCATTTTTGCAGCTTCCGAAGTATCGATGCTCTTTATCCTGGCACGGGGATGCCCGCAGAAATGGAGGGCGCCATGGTACATGCCCTCTATAAAGATATCATTAACGAAAGGCCTTTGGCCAATAGCCGTTTCGTAGGCCATATATTTCGGCAGGGGTTCTCCAATGCCGCCATGGCTTTGGGGAAAAGCGATGTCGTTGCCTTCGCGCAGGGCTTTTGCGGCTGCTTCAATGGCCTCAATTATTTTAACATAACCTGTACAGCGGCACAGGTTGAGGGTCAGGGCTTTTTTGATTTCGTCTCTTGTGGGGTTGGGGTTTTTGCCGAGCAGCACTTTGGTGCGCATCAGGAAGCCGGGGGTGCAGAAACCGCACTGTACGGCGCCTTTGCTTACAAAGGCCTTGCCCAGTATCTGGCGGACATTTTCGGGCCACCCCTCCATGGTCGTAACCACAGCGTTATCCAGGTCGCTCAGCTTAATGGTGCACGACAGTTTGGCCTGTCCGTTCACTTCAACCATACAGGCCCCGCATGTCGCTTCGCCAGAACAACCGTCCTTTACAGATATGATGTGTCGCTCGTCGCGGAGATACTCAAGCAGGGAAATATAGGTGTCGGGCATTACTTCTGTTTTCTGCCCGTTTAATGTAAATTTTATCATAATAAGTAACTTTTAAAGTGTGCTAATTTACAAAAAAAATTAATTGAATCGAAACTTCCGTTCGGCAGGGGGAGGATATAGTGTGAAGTGTGAAGTGTGAAGTTCGGAGTTCGGAGTTTGGAGTTTGGAATTCGGAGTTCGGAGTTCGGAATTCGGAGTTTGAGAGAGAAGCGTGTGCTCCGCTCGCCCAAGTCTTCAAAAAAAAGTTGCTCGGCGAAGTTTTATGAGCAGATAAGTGCGATGGCTAACTTTGTCGGACAGTAAACGTTAGTTTTCAAACTAACAAAATATTTATATTTGTAAAAACAATAAAAGACCTAAAACATTTAAAAATGATTGGTTATGTCATTTTTAGCTATAATAAATTACGACGAAGTCTGCCCGCCCACAATAGCCGGCACACAAGACTTCGCCGAGCGGGCAAATCTACCGCCGAAAAAGTTGCCATTACCCGTAAATACCGCGAAGAACAATACGAAAAACTCCTCGATGCTGTTTACAAAAGAAGAGGCTGGACACCAAACGGTGTACCTACATTAGAACGCCTGAAAAGTATTGGTATGGATTTACCGGAGGTGGTCGAAGTGGTGAAACCTTTGCAATAGTATTTGGGTAACTTTTTTAACTTTTAATCTAATTGAGCCGGATTTAATCAAACCCGGCTCTTTTATTTTGTCTCAAACAATCTTACACCGCAACCTATTTGTTATATAATTTTTCAAAGCATTTTGTTTTTGAAAAACCATGATATGAAAAATGTCTTATGCCGTCAACCATATAGTTTAGCTCAATTTCATTTGTTTTGGTTTCAAGGCTAAAACGAGGTATGAGGTAATTATTTATGCCAGGGAATACATTTCCGGGATAAGCAATAAAACTGCAATTAATGCCCGCTTTCTTAACTGCTTTAAAAGTATCAGTATTGAGATCATTCGGCCCACCAAAAGGAAATGCAACCTCTTGGGGCTTCCTGCCTGTCAATGTTTCAATAATTCTGTTGGCTTCAGTAATCTCAAACAGCTGTTCTTCGAATGTGAGTTGACTAAGCACATAATGGTTGTGGGTATGGTTTTGAAAACATAATAAATCATCATTTGCATAAGCTTTCACTGTAGTGGTGTCTATCATCTTAATTCTTCTGTAATCATCAGAATGCCAGTAATTACCAAAAACACAGTTCAGCACTTCTTCCCGCGATTTTGCATTATTGTTTTTCTTCAGAATTCTGTACACTTCATCATATACTGTTGTTTTTTTTGTTTCAGAATCACACGAATAGCTATACTCTTTATTGTCATATTTAAACAAGATGCTTTTATGAGATAGGATAAACTGTTCCAGACAGAATTCCCAGGGATAAATAATGTTGGTAACAAATGCTGTAGAAAGATAAATGGTGAATGGGATGTTATATTTTCTGAAGACAGGGTAAGCGTACTGAATATTGTCCATATAGCCATCGTCAATCGTAAAGCAGACAAATTTTTGTTTTTCGTTGCCTGAGAGGTATTTAACCACATCGGAAGAGGCTATGAAACGGTATTCTCTATTCTTGAAAAATAAAATAGTCCTTTCAAGGTGCTCAGGTGTTATTTCCCACATTTTATTCTGCTTTAATACAGACATTTCACTTTGGGGCCTTACCCTGTGCAATGTAATAATCAAACCTTTACCTGCATAAAAATATCTTGATATACAACCGTTAGTTTTTACGAATAAACCCAGTGTTTTATTTTTGATAAAGCTCATAACTGATAATGATTTAAATTTAACACCAGGAGTTCCGAATATAAGGTATCTAGTTCTCTATGCGTAAGTTCATCTGACTTGTAAAGACCTGAGAAAACAAGCTTGTTTGGCAGGGTCAAAAGCCCTTTTCGTTTAAGGAAATTGTCACTTACACTTAATCCCTTTACACCCATTTTTCGACACAATGTATATACAAGAGGAAAGACAGATGCTGAGAATAATTCGGGATTATTTACATAGTGAATGAGCCCCAGCTTAATTTTTGATTTAAAGAAATCCTTTCTGAATATCTTAAACCATGCTTTTGTGAATAAGTTTATGAAGGGTGAAGAATTAAGCACGTAGGATGAATAAAAAGATGGTTTAATTATGCAGTAAACCGTACTTTTTTTGAAACTGTATGTGACATGAAAAACATCAGGCAGCTGATGATCATAGTATAATTTAATGTCGTTATCAGAAAGAATCGTTTCTATTGTATGGTCATTAATTCTGAGCTTTTTATTTTTTTGTATCGGAGGGAAGATGGGGCTGAGAAGGGTGTAAAATTTCGTTTCGTTGTATTTAAAGCCGAGATTAATGTAATACGGAATTGTTTTTTCAATGGGAGAAAGCCCCTGAACACTGTAACCTTCAAGTGCCAGCGCATTTTTTACAAGTTCGTGTGCGAAATTTTGTTTACGCAACTCCGGTTTTATGACCAGGCTGGTCATGTTGCATATTTTATATTGTTTGCCGTTGATTGTTCTGATGCTCAGGTTACATCCCAGGAAACCACCGATTTCGCCTGTTTTGTTGCTTTCAAGAACAAAGCCAAAAAAGTCGTTAGCCAATTCCTTACACACCGGTTTAAAAAGAAGTGCCCATTGTTCATGGCCATTATCATTACCCCTGAAAAAACTAAAAAGGGGCAGGGTCTTTTTAAAGTCA
>JAKIYU010000279.1 GCA_022708385.1 Bacteroidota bacterium
GAATTACTGAATACTAAACAGCATTCAAACTCTTAACATTATATACAATATGAACAATTTAGCATTTTTACTAAAATATAAAAAATGTTTGTATTATTAAAAATTGTGTTTTATTTTTTAAATATTTGAATATTTTTTTAGATTAAAACAATAATTTTATGAAAAAAGCAACTCGTTATCATTTTAAAAGAAATAATTCATTTTCAAACAAAGTTCTTAATTGCCTATTTATTTTTACTATAATTCTTTGTTTTAATATAAAAATACTGTCCCAAATCCCATTCCCATGTGTCATTAATAATTTGGGCATTTTACCTTTAAATCCATCTCAAACAGATATTGTAAAACTTAATTTTGATGTTTCTTTTCCGTCTGAACTTTGCATTTTAGATTCTTCAAATGTAACTATCAATAATTTTCAAATTTCAGTATTTACAAGATATACAACGGGTAGTTCTCCTATACTCTGTCATTCTATAGATACAATTATAGTCGGAGATTTAATTGAAGGAGATTATTCATTAGCATTTACTGCAATAAGAACTTATAATTTAGTTGATACTGAATGTTATTGTACTGACACACTCTATTTTACTGTGAGTAAAGTCAATTTTATCCAAAAACCTTTATCGGAGCATTTTTTTACTATTTACCCAAATCCCGGAAATAGTGAAACAAGAGTTGAAATAGAATTATCTGGAAAAAATAATATTAAAATTGAGATTTCAGATTTGAGGGGCGTAATAATGTTATCCCAAGATTTTTCAAATATAATAAGTAAGGATATTTATTTACAAACCGACAAATTACCCGAAGGATTATATTTTATTAATGTATATGCTGATAAAGAGCTTGTAGGAATACAAAAGTGGATAAAAATAAAATAGTCTGTATCTAAATCGCTTTGTTAATAACTTTAAAATTTAAAAACACTGTTGTCCGATAAAAATTTAAAGAGAAGGAAGTCCGAAAACTTCCTTTCTCTTTTTGTGTAGTTTTGTTTCGCTAAAAACCATTACTACTATGAGCAAAAATACACATTTTTTTGGACAATCGGTTTTACTCATAAATTATATTCATTTTATCGGTATTCGTGAATGCTAAAGCATTTCGGACAGCTGATTTCATTAATTGGTTGAAAAATTATTTCTAAAGCAGTATCAGCATATAAATCAGACCGATATATAAAGAAGTTTAAGACAAAGGACCATCTTATAAGTATGCTGTTCTGTGCCTTTGCCAAATGTACATCTTTAAGAGAGGTTGCAGGGGCTATGCTGGGGTTAGCCGGAAAAACAAAGCACTTTCAATTAGAGCATACCCCAAAGAAAAGCACACTTGGTGATGCCAATCAAAGACGAGAAGCTACGGTTTTCGGATTCATCTACAATGAACTATTACGACAGTATGGACATTTTATCTCGGACAGCCGAATAAAAGATGTTATAAAAAAGTATATTGAAATTATCAATAGTACTTTTAATTCCTATTCCATGTTGCTATTCAAATCAATGGCATAAAGATGGATTTACGATAAAATAAATATTGCCTTTTTGTCAAAAAGTCATTTACTAAAATCAAAATCCTGTCAAATTGTCACTTTAACTGTCTAAAAATCAAATGGTTTATGCTTTGATTAGGGAGAGTAAATCAATTTTCTATGAACTTTAACAATTATACAATCCATGCGCAGGAAACTATTAATGCGGCTATAGAACTGGCTAAAAACAAGGGGCAGCAGGCGCTCGAAAATGCCCATCTGCTAAAGTCAATGCTCACAGCTGATAATTCGGTTGTGCCCTATATACTCAAAAAATGCGGTGTAAACACCGAAAACCTGAACATACTGATCGACAGGATTATTGACTCTTTTCCCAGGGTAAGCGGTGGCGATGTATATCTTTCGGCGGGTGTTCGTGAAGCCTTTTCGAAAGCTGAGGGCTTTTTAAAAGAATTTAAAGACGATTACATTACGCTTGAACATTTACTTTTGGGTATAATAAGCGTTAATGACCAGGCGTCCAGGGTGCTCAGGGATATGGGGCTTACTGAACAGCTTATAACAGCAACCGTTAAAGACATAAGAAAAGGTACCACTGTAAATTCGCAAAGTTCAACACAGACTTTTAATGCTCTGGAACGCTATGCCTTGAACCTTAATAAGCTGGCATCAGCAGGTAAACTTGACCCTGTGGTTGGACGTGAGGAAGAAATCAGGAGGATACTGCAGATATTGTCGCGCCGTACCAAGAACAATCCTATCCTTATTGGTGAGCCTGGTGTAGGAAAAACAGCCATTGCCGAGGGCCTTGCCCACCGTATAATCAAGGGCGATGTGCCCGAGAACCTGAAGTCGAAGGTGATTTTCTCGCTTGACATGGGGGCGCTTATTGCCGGGGCTAAGTACAAAGGCGAGTTTGAAGAAAGGCTCAAGGCAGTCATTAAAGAAGTGATGGCCTCCGATGGGGAGATTATTCTTTTTATTGATGAAATACATACCCTTGTTGGGGCTGGCGCTTCGGATGGGGCGCTCGATGCCGCCAATATTCTTAAGCCTGCCCTGGCCAAAGGCGAACTGAGGGCTATAGGCGCCACTACGCTCAAGGAATATCAGAAATATTTCGAAAACGATAAAGCTCTCGAACGCCGTTTTCAGTCGGTGCTGGTGGACGAACCTGACGTGAACAGCGCCGTATCGGTGCTGAGGGGACTGAAAGAACGTTACGAAACTCACCACAAAGTACGCATTAGGGATGAAGCCATCATTGCAGCCGTAGAACTGTCGCATCGCTATATAAGCGACAGGTTCCTGCCTGATAAGGCCATTGACCTTGTGGATGAAGCTGCCTCCAAGTTAAGGCTTGAAATCAATTCCATGCCTGAGGAAATTGATGCCTTGAAGAGAAAAATACGACAGCTTGAAATTGAAAAAGAAGGCTTCAAAAGAGAAAACGACACCGAAAAGATTAAAATTGTGTTGCGTGAAATTGCAGAGCATGAGGAACAGCTTAACGGCCTTATGGCCAAATGGAAAACGGAGAAGGAAATTGTAGAAAAAATTCAGGGTGTCAAGAAAAATATTGAAGATTATAAATATGAAGCTGAGAAGGCCGAAAGGGCTGGTGACTACGGTAAGGTGGCCGAACTCAGGTACGGCAGGATTAAAGAGGCGGAAGCCACTCTTGCTGCTTACAATACCCAGCTTAAAGACGTGCAGCAGGATAATCCCCTGATAAAGGAAGAGGTGGATGCCGAAGACATTGCCGAAGTGGTTTCGAAGTGGACCGGCATTCCTGTCAGCCGTATGCTAAGCAGCGAGAAGGAAAAACTGCTCAACCTCGAGAAAGAGCTACATAAGAGGGTGGTGGGGCAGGAACTTGCCATTGCCGCTGTATCGGATGCCATACGCCGCAGCAGGGCCGGTTTGCAGGACAGGAAGCGGCCTATAGGCTCGTTCATTTTCCTTGGCTCAACCGGTGTAGGCAAAACTGAACTGGCGCGAGCACTGGCCGAATTTCTCTTT
>JAKIYU010000280.1 GCA_022708385.1 Bacteroidota bacterium
CCCGCCCACATTGATGGTGCTGCTTACTGTAAGGTTGCTCAGGTTAACCACGTTGATATTCCCGCTCCAATCCGATATATAGGCCTTTTGTACCGATATGCCTGCCATAAAGCGGGGCATGGTAATATTATTAATTACGCCTGCCGACTTAAAGTCCTTTACTGTAACAACTTCCACTTTCGAAGCATTGTTCACTACAATGTAAGCTTTGCCTTCATAAAGTGTAATGGATTGCACCACATTACCCAAAGGCCTGTTGTTCACAATGTTGAATATGTCTTGCTTTACTTCTTTTGTAGTGCGGTTGAAAAAGGTTACTGTACCGCTGCCCGATTGGAAAGGGCCTTCGTTGACCACAAATACGCCGCTTTCGTACGGTTCTGCAGCAGGAGGGTCATCGGTGATAACAGGTTCTTTTTTGCAGGCAGAAATCAGCATTAGAGCTGCAGCCAATGCCAGATACGTTTTTTTTAATGTACATTTCATAATTTCAGGAATTAATTTTTTAATTATTGTTGAATTTTATTGATATTCCAGTTCTGAAAGCCCTGCCGGGCATAGGGCGCCAGGCTATAACCTGGTAGCTTCTGTCCCACAGGTTGTCCACTGCAAACATAGCCTGAAGTGATGCTTTTCCAATAGGCATAGTGTAGTTTGCAGAACAAGAACCCAAATCATAGGCAGGCAGGAAATCCGTATTGTTAATATTGACAAATCTGAACCCTGTGAATTGATGGTTGTAGGCCACCATAAAGTCTTTGAAGAGAATACTGACATTGATAAATCCCTTGTCGTAGGGCAGATAAATTAGTTGTTTGTTCAGGGATTCATCATTGGGCGTAAGGCTTTTGATATTTGAAGCACTGGTAAATGAATAGCCGCTGTTAAATGTCATGGCAAGTTTCCCTATTTCAATGCTTGTATGTCCCATGCATTCAATACCCTGTGTCCTGACTGTTTTGAGATTTTGTGGCGCCCAGTAGGTATAGGCTGTAGGTACCCACTGAATACAGTTTTCTATCTGGGAATGAAAAACTGTTCCGGATATTTCGGTGTTTTTAAAAAGGTTGTTGTTCAATCGGATGATTAGACCTGCTTCTTCATTCAGACTCTCTTCTGGTTTTAAATCTGTATTACCGCCGGGTTGCCAGTACAAATCGTTCAGGGTTGGTCTCCTGAAGTTTTTTGAAACACTTAACTTGCCGTATAAAAGCGCCAGATTTTTGCTTCACTACCAAACGATGGGAACAAAGGCACCTTGTAATGTGGGACAAATTCGTGTCTTATATGCAGTTGTGTTTTTAAGCCAATGGGCAGTATATTATGATAGTATGATAGGACAATGGCTGTTCTGTTCTGCTGTCTGACTGCATTATATGCCTTTACATCCGCTACAGATAAGGTGTTATGAATATTAAAACTGAGTTTGATGTTCTTTCTTATCTTTTGCGAAACACCCGACTCAAAAATGTAATTCTTGATATTGATGTGAGAGTTGAGGAGAATAAGCGGGTCTGAATAGCTTTCGTTTTCGTTTGTCAGCGCAGCTTTTACAAATATTTTGTTGTTTTCGGTTACCCTGTCCCAACCTGCGAGCAGGCGGAGAATGTCGTCTTTTTGTCTGGCTTCAGATAAGCCTGTGGTCATGGTACCGGGTATTTGCCTGTCGCTGTATTGCATCCAGCCGGCAAAGCTTAAGGTGTTACGGGAGTTTACTTTACAGGATAAGTCCTGCATCAATCCTTTGCCTGTAAAGGCAGCATTGCTGAGTTTCTGAACAGGGGAACCGAAAGCGGCTGTGTTGACATAATCGAAATTGTTAAGGGCATCGGTGTAAACGACAGAGGTGCTGCTGTATAAGTTTTTGTTGGCCCATTGCATTTTCAGAGCACCCGAATAGTCCGAAAATGAGCCATACTGCAGGTTCAGTTGCAGTTTTCCTAAATTGGTAAATTCGGGTTGCGACCAGAAATGGAATGAGCCGCCGATACTACCGCTGCCTAAAAGTGAAGAAGTGCCCCCATACTGAAATTCAATCTTGTCGAAAAAATTAACCGGTAGTAACGAAAAATCAGCCATGCCAATATTTGATGCATTAATACTTATGCCATTCCAGAATACCCCGGTATGCTGCGGGGCATTGCCCCTGAAACTGATGTTGGAAAGCATTCCCGGCCCATAAGTTTTGATATTCAGCATGGTTTGGGTGGCCACTACATCTGCCACAGACCTGCAAGCGTATTGCTGCATGGTAAGGGAATCGATGGTAATGATGGTTTGCCCTCCTGATAAATCGTAGATGCGCCCTGAGGTGATTTGAACGGTGTCGAGTGTAAGGATAGTATCGTTCCTGTTATTTTGAGCCCAAGCTATGAAGCAAAGACTAACGTAAAATACAAGAAGCAATATCCTGAGTACAGGTTTCATTTTTCACGAATTACATGAAAAATAACTGTGAGATTAAGTGCATTGATAGGTTTTATCAATTGTTTGCCTTTTTTCCCGAAAGCTACTTTTCAACAATTATTATATGTGTTGCAGGCAGGTCTTCTGACTTACTCACTTTTCCGTTGCCTTCCCATCCGTTTGGGGGCGGACAGTGGCGATGCGTTTCGGAAAAGTATTTAAAGAGCTTACAGCAGCGGGTACTGTCAGGGATTTTCACCCTGTTCCCTTTTGGTTTTATTCATTTAAAATAAAAACACCTGTAACGTTGCAAATGTATATAATTTTTTTAAAACAACATTTTTTTATTTTTTAATATAAAAAATTATTAAGGTTTTGCCAATATATACTGCAAAAAAAAGGTGAAACCGGAGCTTCACCTTTCTGTGATTTGGGTATCAGATAATAATTACTCACTCAAAACCAACTTGTTTTTATCATATTTGAGGGTGTACCTGAGCGTCAGTTTTTTCTGCTCTGCGGGCTTAAGTTTAAGGTTCCATTCGAGGGAGCCGGTGAGCTCATCGTATTTTGCACCGCTCACTTCTTCCACGGAAACCTTTATGTCGTCGATATTTGAAACAGGCACCTGGTCTTTAAGCAGGAAGTCAATTTCGGTCTGGTTTTGATTTTTTACGGTAATTTCGAAGTGGACAGTACGTTCTCTTGTGGCACCTATAATTTTGTCTTTTGATTTATCGGAGATTTTCTTTCTGTCCACCACTACACGTTTGTCAGTTCCTAATGACACCATCAGCGTATCCATTACTGAAGTAGTGTTGATGTAAGTTTTGCTGATGATACTGTTTTGATAGATGATGTTGGCATAACCCTGAATGAGATTGAGTTTTTCCCATCCCAGCAGGTAGGCCGTCAGGAATACATCTTTATCCATTTTTGTAACGGACAGGAATTTATAGCTGGCATCGAGTGATTCGCTCATGAGTGTGATGGTATTGACTTTGTCGTCTGATTTAATGGTGTAGGGCATGGATACCACGTACTCGGCCGATATGAGGCTTTGGGTGAGCTGTGTGAAATTACTTGCATTGTTGGCATCTACTTCCATATC
>JAKIYU010000281.1 GCA_022708385.1 Bacteroidota bacterium
GCGAAGATATAGGCAATGCCAATCCCAATGCCCTGCTGCTGGCCACCAACTGTTTCCAGGCCATTCACGTGATTGGCTACCCCGAATGCACGCTTATCCTTTCACAAACAGCTATTTACCTAGCCTGTTCTGCCAAGAGCAATGCTTCGTACATGGCCATGAACAAGGCTTTTGAAACCATTAAGAACAACCCTAACCTGGCCGTACCTCTGCACCTGCGCAACGCCCCCACCAAGCTGATGAAAAAGCTCGATTACGGCAAAAACTACAAATACGCCCACGACTACGACGGCAACTTTGTGGTGCAGGACTTCCTCCCGGAGAAAATTAAAGGAAACATTTTCTACAATCCCGGAAATAACCCCCGCGAGAAAGAATTTCTCGAACGCCTGAGAAAATTGTGGAAGGAGTATTATAAATATTAAAATCAGTTTGAAGTTTGAAGTTTGAAGTTTGAAGTGTGAAGCTTGCCTATCGCCAGATAGGTACTTAAAGTTAAATACTGAGGGGAGTGTTCACTCCATTTTACACAGTTTAATGAACAGTCCCTTCACTCCCAATTTGGGAAGCCCCCTATTCCCTACACCTTTCAACTTTTCCCTTTCTACTTTTCCCTATAATTTCTTCAATTAATATTTCCCTGCATTTACATAAAAACTCTATATTTGTCCCTATCAATTCAAAATTTTAAGTTATGCCAAAAATCTCAATAAAAGGGCAGCAAATGCCCGAATCGCCCATCAGAAAATTAGTTCCTTATGCCGATGCAGCTAAAAAAAGAGGCATTAAAGTTTATCACCTTAATATCGGACAGCCGGATATTGAAACCCCGGAAACCATGTTGAATGCTATCAGAAATTTTAACCAGAAAGTAATTGAATACAGCCATTCGGCGGGTATTTTATCTTACAGACAAAAACTGTGTGCGTATTACAAAAAACATAATATCGACATTACGCCCGACGAAATAATCATTACTGCCGGTGGCTCTGAAGCCATACTGTTTGCATTTCAGACCTGCCTTAACACAGAAGATGAAATTATTATACCCGAGCCTTTTTACGCTAACTACAATGGTTTTGCAGTAAGTGCGGGCGTTCATGTCAAGCCCATTATTTCGAATATTGAAAACGGTTTTGCCCTGCCACCGGTAAGTGAGTTTGAAAAACTTATTACCCCAAAAACCAAAGCCATAATGGTGTGCAACCCCAATAACCCCACAGGCTATCTTTATTCGAGAGAAGAACTTGAATCACTTAAGGAACTGGTAAAAAAATACGATTTGTACCTTTTTGCCGATGAGGTTTACAGGGAATTTTGCTACGATGGCAAGAAACATTTTTCGGTCATGAATCTCGAAGGTATAGAGAACAACGTCATACTCGTGGACTCCGTTTCGAAAAGATATAGCGCTTGCGGTGTACGAATCGGATGTATGATTTCGAAAAACAAAGAGGTAATGAAAACAGCGATGAAGTTTGCCCAAGCACGTTTAAGTCCCCCATCAGTAGGCCAGGTTGCTTCCGAAGCAGCTATCGAAACACAAAAAGAATATTTCGACATGGTTATAGAAGAATATCTGAAACGCAGAAATATTGTGGTAGAACTTATTAATAAAATTGAGGGCGCTTTTTGTCCCTGCCCCAAAGGTGCGTTCTATACAGTAGCCCGCTTGCCTATTGACGATGCGGATAAATTCTGCCAGTGGTTGCTTGAAGACTTCAACTATAATAAAGAAACCGTTATGCTCGCTCCTGCCACAGGCTTTTATTCTACAAAAGGCGCCGGCAAAAACGAAATCCGCATAAGTTATGTATTAAAAGCCGAAGACCTGGTAAATTCCATGAAATGCCTTGAAGAAGCCCTGAAAGTTTATCCGGGAAGAACCATTTAAATTTTTTTTTATTACATTTGACTCTAATTTAAAATTACCCCTGCTATGCAATGGCGGATTAATCAAATACAATATCCTGTTCACACACTTGGCAACGGTAAACGTATTTGCATTTGCGTTCAGGGGTGCCCTATGGGGTGTTCCCCTTGCCGTAACACACGTTTAAGCCATCAGGGAAAGGGCGAACTTCTTGACATTAAATTGCTTTTCAATTGGATACGGTTAAAATCAGAAGCTTTCGACGGCATTACCATTACAGGAGGTGAACCCTTTGAACAGTATGAACCCCTCGTGGCTTTTATAAAGCTTGTTAAGCAATACACCCGTCTGCAGGTTACCTGTTACAGCAGCTTTTATCTACATGAACTTTACAAGCGCTTTCCCGCTAAAGAATTTACCCTTTATACCGACATACTCATTGATGGCCGGTTTAAAGACAAGCATAGTATAACCGGTTCTTCTCCCGGGTCATCAAATCAGAGTGTCTATTTTTTTAAAGACGGTATGCCTTTTATCACAAACAGTTACCCTTTTACAAAAATTAAATGTGACGCAATAATTAATGAGGGCACAACCATTTGGTCGGGCAACCTGCTTCGTAAGGAAATGCACCTTAAAGATACAGTGCTGCCAGATTATGTTTTGTCTTATTAAAATTTATTTTCTCCACATTAGAAAAATGCTTTTGGCTATTTCGGTATTCTGAATAAAATAACCTTTACCGGGGTCGAATTCATCCGCAAAAAAGTTTAGCCAACTGCTGCCGCAGCCTTTTGCAAAAACAGGAACCAAAGAATTGGTATGTTCATCAGATTGCCACAGCATTGCAGGCATCTTACCTTTTCCTTTACTTTTTACAGGAAGAAACGTATCATTTACCCTGTGTCCCGATAGGAAGCCTGTTTCGTGGTCGGCGGTTACAATAAGCAATGTTTCATTCCAGTTACTGTTTCGCTCAATCCAGGCAATAACCGTATCAACAGCATGAAGAAAATCGGCCGTTTCTTCAATTAACCTGTCCGACTGGTTGTCGTGGCATGCCCAATCAATGGCCCCGCCTTCAACCATAAGGAAGAACCCCTTTTTATTATTATCCAACACATTCAAAGCGCCTTTTACCATGAGGCTTAATGATGGCAGTCCTTTTACAAAAGGTGTTCTGTAGGGCACCCTATTAACCGTATCGGCAAAATCCCTGGCTTGTTGCAGGGTTTCGTAAACCATAGGCACACCCAGTACGCGCTTTGGTGTTTTTCCGCAGGCAAGGGCAGCAAATGCAGCGCTGTCCTGAATTAGATGCCAGGCATCAGGTTTTTTATCACCATCAATATCCTGAACAATCACAGACTTATCCTCAAACCGGAAATTTATTTTTCCCGTGTTGGCTTTAAGTTGCTCCCACACCTCTTCGCCGCCTACATAGGCAGCATCCATTTTCTGTGGTTTACCGTTTTTATTAAAGTCAGGATTACCACAACCCATAAGCACATCCAGCTTGGAATTAAAAAGCTGTTGCCGTGCTATTTGTTTATAATTTTTGCGGTTGGTATTATGTGCAGAAAACCCAGCGGGAGTGGCGTGGGATATGGAAACCGTT
>JAKIYU010000282.1 GCA_022708385.1 Bacteroidota bacterium
TAAAAAAAATCTATATGCAGGAAATCAGCATTCTTGATAAAAAATTCAGGATTTCAATAACAGCAAAAGAAATCGACAAAGCGGTGCAGGTACTAGCCGATAAAATCAATAAAGAATATGCAGGCGACACCCCACAGTTTGTGGCTGTGCTTAACGGTTCATTCATGTTTGCTTCGGATTTATTGAAAAAAATCACGATTCCCTGTAACATTACATTTATCAAACTGTCGTCGTATCAAGGTACACAAAGTACCCAAAATGTGCAAACCCTTATAGGTCTTAATGAAGATATTAAAGGCCGCAGAATAATTATTCTTGAAGATATAATTGATACAGGTATAACTTTATATA
Source organism: Bacteroidota bacterium (assembly GCA_022708385.1). GTDB lineage: Bacteria > Bacteroidota > Bacteroidia > Bacteroidales > PXBB01 > JAKIYU01. The sequence continues at coordinate 352 of JAKIYU010000282.1, forward strand.
ATCTTATCGAGCAGATTGAAAAATGCGAGCCGGCTGACCTCAGAATTGCCACCTTGCTATTTAAGCCTAAAGCATTCATCAAAGAATACAAAATTGATTATGTGGGGATAGAAATTCCCAATGATTTTATTGTGGGTTATGGGCTCGATTATAATGGTTTTGCACGCAATTATCCTGATATTTATAAAATAGCTGAATAAGAAAACATGTTAAACATCATTGTGCTGGGACCTCCCTGTTCTGGCAAAGGGACACAATCGGAAAAGATTGCATCATTATATAATCTCACACACCTTTCTACCGGTGACCATTTCAGAAATGAGATAAAAATGCGTACGCCTGTGGGTCTTTTAGCACAAACTTATATTGACAAAGGAGAACTGGTGCCCGACAGTATCGTTTTAAAAGAAATCTATAAAAAAGCCATAAAGAAAATTGCAAAAAATGGTATCGTATTCGATGGTTTTCCCCGCACCGAGCATCAGGCCGAGATGCTTCAAAGATCACTTCATCGAAAAAATCTGAGTATTTCTCATGTAATATACATTGATGTTGATGAGGATGAACTCATAAAGCGCATGTTAAACAGATGCCAAAATAACTCAGGACGTTCAGACGACAATGCTGAGATTCTTCAGAATAGAATAGCCATTTATAAAAAACAAACCTTACCCTTACTTGAATATTATTCAAAAAAGCAAATATTGACAAAAATTAGCGGCATGGCCACAGTTGAAGAAGTTTTTTCAAGTATAAGAAAAGCTATTGATGCGCGTTTGAACAATTAATAGACATGCTTTAAGAGAAAATATTTAATAACAAATCAGCGAAATGAAAAAATTCCCTCATACATGGCTGATAATATTTTTTCTGATAATACTATCAGCTATAGCTACATGGTTTATAAGTGGCGGAGAATATACTGAGGTTACATCAGACGAGGGAATTAAAAATGTGTACAGGCCATTAGCCGGTGAACCACAGACATGGCAGATATTTTCAGCTTTCTTTAAAGGTTTTGTCAAACAAAGCGGTATAATTGTATTTATTTTGGTAATAGGCGGTGCCTTCTGGATAATGAATGCCTCTAAAGCTATTGATGCCGGTATTATGACCTTTTTACGTAAAAGCCAATCCCTTGAGCGTTTCGGTATTTTCAGAAAATTAGGTGTTAATAATATCATTATAACGCTTGTCATGCTTATTTTCAGCCTTTTTGGGGCCATATTCGGCATGAGCGAAGAAACCATAGCTTTTGTCATTATCCTTGTGCCGCTGGCTATTTCGATGGGCTACGATTCAATTACAGGTGTTTGCATGGTATATGTGGCAGCTCATGTAGGCTTTTCGGGGGCTGTTTTAAATCCTTTTACCATTGGCATTGCTCAGGGGCTGTCGGATGTACCCATGTTTTCAGGTTTTGAATACCGTATATTTTGTTGGTTGATACTCAACATTATTTCAATTGTATGGGTTTTACGTTATGCCAGACGCATTAAACAAAAGCCTGAGCGTTCACCGGTTTTTGCCGAAGATGAATACTGGCGAAAGAAAGATGCCTGCGGTAATACCGCTATTGTTTACAAAACCTATAAAAGCACATGGGCAGCTTATTTACTTGTACAAGCAGCACTTATCCTATTTGCTTTTTATTACCCACAGACGACCCTGAGCATTGGAGACCCTGCCAATACTGCTATTAAAATAACATTACCTCTAATACCTGTTCTTACTGTACTTTTTGGTATTATAAGCATACCACTCTTGCAAAAGTCTTATCATTTCTTTAATTTAAACCTGCTTTTATTTACAATTCTCTTCTTAATAACAGGTGTTATGGGCTATCAGTGGTATATTAAAGAGATTGCTGCCCTTTTTATGGCCATGGGCATAACTTCAGGTATGGCCATGAGCAAAACAGCCAACGAAATTACAAAACTTTTTATTGAAGGTGTTTCCGACATACTAACAGCAGCATTGGTAGTAGGTCTTGCAGCAGGCATCATTGTCATTCTTGAAGACGGCAAGGTGATAGCTACCATACTGCACCGTATGTCGTCGTGGCTTGCAGGCACCCATAAAATGTCAACTATAAGCGCTATGTATGTAATCCAAACACTTATTAATATAATAATTCCAAGTGGTTCGGCCAAAGCAGCACTTACCATGCCTATTATGGCACCTTTTTCAGACTTAATAGGCCTGTCGCGGCAAGCCATGATAATGGCCTACCAGTTTGGTGATGGATTTACCAATATGATTACACCCACATCAGGAGTGCTGATTGGCGTTTTGGGCATTGCACGCATACCTTACCACAAGTGGTTCAAATGGGTGTTTTACTTTATTCTAACATTGTTTATAACCGGTTTCCTGTTGCTAATACCTACGGTTTATATGAAACTGCCTGGATTCTGAAAACGATGTTTTTTTTGAACATTTTCGTAAATCGTAAGAATTTATTATTATTTTTGCACTCCCAAAAGATGATGTAAATCATCCCGGGCCTATAGCTCAGTCGGTTAGAGCACCTGACTCATAATCAGGTGGTCCCTGGTTCAAGTCCAGGTGGGACCACAAAAACAAGCGCAAAACCCTTGAAAACAATGATTTTTCAAGGGTTTTTTTGTGGTACAACATAGGTGTCCAAAAACTATAAAACAAACAATAACCTGTTTTATCAAACGGTTTGTCCTAAAAATAAAGCTGCTACAATACAAGTGTTCCTCTTTTGTGCAAAGTTTTGACTATATTATTTTTCCAATCGGCATAATTTGTAGTTTATTTTTTCTTTTATTCCAGGAATAACATTTACCCGGTGCGAAGCTCGGAAACTTCGCATTAATGGTTTCAGTTTAGAAATAGTTTTTTTAACGATTTTCGTGAACTGATAGTGTGGAGTTTCATCCTCTATACGAGGCGCTTTTGGAATAATTAAGATACATTTTTTAAAAATATGAATAAACAAGTTTAATATTTATAATTTTTTCTCCTCAATATAAAAAATTTCATTAATTTGCATGCATTAATTCCGTTCGAAATGGCCTTGTGGGTAACATGCTACTTCGCTCTGAAATTTAGAGTTACGGAATTAATGAAAATATCATGCATATAAATTATTAATAAT
>JAKIYU010000283.1 GCA_022708385.1 Bacteroidota bacterium
TAATAGCTGCGTTTAAATCGGCAAAAGCGCCTGCATAGTCCTTCATTTCTTCCGATTTTAATATGGCCCTGTTGTATAAGGCCGTTGCATAATCGTTTTTCATTTCGATGGCTTTATCATAATCGGCTAAAACAGCTTTGATATCTTTTTTATGCCTGTGAATATATGAGCCACGATTCAGATAAGCCATTGGCACAGGGTCATTATCAATAATCGCCGTATAAAAGGCCATAGGGTCTTTAAATTCATTTTTTCTTACAAACGACATTATTAAAAATAACGGTATTAATACAGCAGAATAAAGGATATATTTGGGATTTAGCTTAAGCGATGCAAATAACAGCAATACGGACAATAAAGGCATGAAACCCCTATGTTCGCCATAATCGAATAGAGGATTGTGATACAGCATTGAAGGTATTATTAAAGCGCCGTACCAGAAAAAGCCAAACAGTAATATGCGGTAATCAAGTTTCCTGATAATTGCAAGTATAATAAAAACAAGGCTTACCGCTATACCGGCTATAGTTCTTGCCGTACTGTACTGCGCTAAAAAGGACAGTTTGAAAGGGAAAAAGAATTTGCTGATGTATTCGAATAATGAAGGGAAGTTGTATAGTATGTTGGTACTGATATTTTCTGCGGTAAGTACGTTTTGTTGTGCAATCTGGGCAGGTAATACGAATATATGGCGCATAAAAAAATAGAAACCTGTAAGCAGACACCAGAACAGTACAGGCAACAGCCATCTGGCAAGCGGTATGCGTTGGGGATGTATTAAAAAGACGTATAATATAAAAATACCCGGTAGTACCAAAGCCGTTTCTTTAGTTAAAACAGTCAGAAAGAAGGAGAGGATATGGAGTATAAGGAATCGGTTATCGTGCTTTTGTACATAAAGCACAAAAAATATAAAAGAACATACCCCAAAAACAAGCAGCATCTGGTCACCTATAGCAGGGATAAAACTCACAAGTGAAACAAAAAGCGGATGCAGACTATAAATAGCTGCCAGAATAAATGCTGTTTTTGTATTAGGATTAAAGAGCAATATTAGCCTGTAGATAACATAACTTGCTGCAAAATGCAACAGAATTTGTGTATAATGGAAATAAAGCAGGCTGCCGTGCCCGATTTTATAAAGTAAAATCAGTACGAATGTTTGCAATGGCCGGTAAAGGTCGCCGCCAACGCCCACCATGGCATCGCGACTAAACGACTCGTAAAATATATTGTAAGGCTTAAGGTGTAGCATTTTCAGGTTGTCGAACATCATATCATCGTCCAGAAAGACAATTTCAAAACCTGAAATACCGCTGTAAACAATAAGCACAAGCAACAATAAAAGAAGAGGGGGTAGCCATGCTTTGTTAAAAAAAACATCCTGAGTATCTTTTCGATACTTGGCCTCAGTTTTTTTTACTGGTTTTCTGTCGGTTTTCTTTGCGTTCATTTTTTATTTCCGTTTCTATGTTCGCACCTTTCAAAAAAGGAGTTTGAAGTGTGAAGTTTGCACTTCGGCTACGCTCAGTGTAAAAAGTTTGAAGTTAGTTATTTAATAAACACCCTGCTCATTTTTTTTGCCAGTTCATTTTTAATCTGATTCAGCTTTTGCTGATAGGACAGAAGTTTTGGTATTTCCTCTTCTTTGGCTGTTTTGATACGCTGGGTGTTTTCCCTAATAAGTTTAAGTATTTTTCTTGATTTAAAATTATCGAGATACCAGTCGGCAAAATAGGAGAGCCTTTTTTCTTCGGTATCAATAAAAATGGTGTATTTCTTCTCCCAGTTTTCGCTTAATTGATAAGGCGTAGCAATAATATCGATAATTTTTTTTCTTAAAGCTGGGTCGGGCATATTCAGGAAATAGCTTTCATCGGGAAAGGATTCATCGTGCAAAGCTTTAGCAAATTCGTCGAAAATAAACTGAAGCAGCGTGTCGTCAAATTTTAAACGGGAATTAAGAATGTCGTTAATAAGATAGGCGGCAATGGTAATTTTTTTAGGCACAGCATGTGACGATACGCTATCAACCTGTGCAAGATATATTTCTTTTCCGGCATAATTAAGCAAAAACCGAATCAGGTTGTTTTCGTCATCAGTAGCATCATCAAGGTCAACGATGATTTGTTTTTCGGCGGTGTATGCGGTTGCTTCAGGGATATCTTCATCAGTAGCTGGTAATTTTTTCTTAAGGCGCGACCGCAGCTCTTTATTGAGGTGGTTTTGAAGGTTTTGTTCAGTAATGCCGAGCAGGGTACTACATTCTTTAATATACAGGGAGCGTAATATGCTGTCGGGAATAACGGCAATGGTTTCTACGATATCTCTTATCAGGGATGCTTTTTTTATAGGGTCATTCTCCGTATCTTTAAGAAGAAGACTGGTCTTAAACTTAACAAAGTCCTGTGCGTTGTCGTTGATATAATTGCGCACTTCAAGCGCCTCTCTGCTTTTACTGAAAGAGTCGGGGTCTTCACCTTCGGGGAACAGGACAATTTTTACATTCATGCCTTCCTCAAGTATCATGTTCATACCCCTGAGAGAGGCATGGATGCCTGCAGCATCGCCATCGTAGAGTATGGTTATGTTTTCGGTATATCGTTTAATAAGCCTGATTTGTTCAATGGTCAGGGAGGTGCCCGATGAAGCCACAACGTTTTCAATGCCGGCTTTATGCATGGCAATCACATCGGTATAACCTTCAACGAGGTAGCAATTGTCTTTTGATGAAACCTGGCTTTTGGCCTGGTATAAACCATACAGGATTTTACTTTTGTTATAAATTTCGGTTTCAGGCGAGTTCATGTATTTTGGGCGGCCCTCCGCTTTACCAATGACACGGGCGCCAAAACCCGCTATACGCCCTGTAAGGTTATGAATAGGGAAAATAATCCTGCCCTTAAATTTATCGTAGCTGGTTTTGGTGTCTTTAACCACAGTAAGGCCTGCGGTTTCGAGCAATGAGAGTTTATAACCGTTTTCGAGGGCATAATTGGTAAAAGCATCCCACGAATCGGGGTTGTAGCCTAGCGAAAATTTGTCAATATCTTTGGCTTTGATTCCTCTTGAATCGAGGTATGTACGTGCCACAGCTTTGCCTTCTTCGCTTGAGAGTAACACATTTGTGAAGTACTTCTGAGCAAAGCTGTTGAGGGCATACAGGCTTTCTTTTTCTTCAAAGTCGGGTTGAAAGTCGGGGCCATCGGTATCTTCTTCAATGGTTATGGAATATTTTTCAGCCAGGTAACGGAGCGCTTCGGGATAGCTGTAATGCTCATGCTTCATAACGAATGTTACAGGGTTTCCCGATTCACCGCAACCGAAACATTTAAAAATGTTTTTGGCGGGGTTTACCATGAACGATGGCGTTTTCTCGTTGTGAAACGGACAAAGCCCTTTGAGGTTTGCACCGCTTTTTTTAAGCTTTACAAAGTCGCCTACCACTTCCTCGATACGGGCATAGTCAAAA
>JAKIYU010000025.1 GCA_022708385.1 Bacteroidota bacterium
CAAAAAAATGAATTCCAGGCAAAGCTTGAAGTCTGGCTTAATTCTTATGACAGATTTGCCTATTTGAATTCTAATCAATACGCCGATAAATGCAGCACTTATGATTTTATCTGCGGACTGGGATTCAGAAGTGCGTTTATTTGTCCTGCCGAAAACGCTTTAAATGCTTTCCGGTTATTTTACAAAGCGCATTGCAGCGACTGGCTTCTAGGCTTTTTTTCTTATGATTTAAAAAATGAACTTGAAAACTTATCATCAGCCCATGATGACCTGATAAAGATGCCCTTAATTCATTTTTTCCAACCGGAAATTATCATTACACTGAAAGGCAATGAATTGGAAATAGGTGTCTGTGAAAAAAATAACTTCAAAGCCGATATTGACAGTATTTATGAAAAGATTATAAACACTGAAATTAAAAGTGATTCATACACACTTCCGCTTATAAAGCTCAAAGCAAAAGAAGATAAAGAAAGTTATGTTACACGGATACACCAGATAAAAAAGCACATACAGCGTGGGGATATTTATGAGATGAATTATTGCACGGAATTTTACGGGCAATACAGTAAAGATATTAGGCTTATGCATCTTTACAAAAAACTCAATTCCTTATCGCCAGCTCCCTTCTCATGCCTTTACACTTTGGGACAAAAAGCGCTTGTAAGCTCAAGCCCGGAGCGTTTTCTAAAAAAACAAGGGACAAAGATGTTTTCGCAGCCCATTAAAGGCACCATTAAAAGGGGCCGTACACCCCATGAGGATGAAAAATTCAGAGAAACACTTAAAAAAAGCGAAAAAGACAGGAGTGAAAATGTAATGATTGTTGACCTTGTGCGCAACGATTTGTCGCATTTTGCAAAAAAGGGTACCGTAAAGGTTGACGAGCTTTTTGGCATATACGGATTTTCGCAGGTTTACCAGATAATATCCACCATTTCCTGTGAGCTCAAGGAAGGAGCAGATGCCATCGATGCTCTCATGGGATGTTTCCCACCGGGATCTATGACAGGAGCGCCCAAAATAAGGGCCATGCAGCTTATAGAGGAAACGGAACTAACCAAAAGAGGGCTTTATTCCGGTGTTGTAGGCTATTTTAGCCCCGACGGGGATTTTGATTTTAATGTGGTGATACGGAGTATTCTTATTAACGCTGAGACTCAGTATGTATCGCTGATGGCAGGCGGCGCAATAACAGCGCAGTCGGATCCAGTGTGTGAATATGAAGAATGTCTTGTTAAAGCGCAGGCCATGATAAAAGTGCTGACAACCTAAAAAAGGATTTCGAGAGCCTCATCATCGGGGATTTCGAGAGCCTCAATCCCCGATAAGAGCTTATTTTACTGTATCCGTAGGTAGTAAATTTGCCATGATAGGGCAGTTGAGGCAGTTGTGGTCGAAGCGGCCGAACAGCTTGCGGCGCCTGACAAGCTTAAAATTGTCGCCGAAGAAAATCCGGCTCAATGTAGTGTCCTCATTCAACCAGCCCATGGCATCATTATAATAAGCGCACGGCAGTACCTTACCCTCTTCACCAATCATTATTTCATTAAAGGGGCGCAGGCATGTGGCAGCGTTCAGAAAACTAAAATCGCTTTCTGTGCCACTGTGGCGCAGGGTTTCTGTAGGTGGTGTTACGCTTTCGGTTTGGGCATCAGCGACGATACTGTTGAATTCATCCAGGCTCACTTCAGGTATGCCTTCAGGGGTGTATTGTTCATCCGTTTCGTAAGGCTCGGGGAGGCGTACATCCATGCTGAATTTCTTTGCTGCCTCAATGATTAATGGCCGGTAATAGTTGTATCTAGCCTTGTTTGCGCTAAGCATTTCTGCATGCTCACTAAAAAATATATTGCCCACAAGATGCCTGAAATCAATAATGTTTATCCCTAGTTGTGCACACATTTCCACAAAGGCCGGGGCTTCGTGAATATTTGAGTTCATCAGCACAAAATCCATAAACATCAAAGGTTCCTGCCTTTTGAATTGCTGTTTGAGGGCTTTAAGGGCAAGTATATGACTGATTATTTTCTTAAAATCTGCACCCACCCTGATACGCCCCACCGTGGCGCTGTTCACGCCATCGAGTGAGAAAAGCACATGCGTCACATCGTTTTCGATGATGCTTTTGCGCACTTTGGCATTCAGAAGCATGGCATTTGTGCAGAAAGCCGTTTCGATGTGGGGATACTTTGTGTGCAGCATCCCGAGAATATCGTGGAAGTGTTTCGACATCAGGGGTTCAAAACCGCAGGACAGCATGATATGTTTTACATAAGGGGCGATGTCGTGTAATTTCCGGTCGAGCTCATCCGCAGTAATAGCCTGTGTGGGGCGGGAATAGATAGCTTCCTCTTTATAATGACACATGATGCACTTCAGGTTACACTTATTGGTAATATCCATACGAATGGTAAGCCAGGGGTACTTTCTGAGCGTTGCTTCAAAGCGTTTTTCAGCCTCATCATACAGCGCATCATAAGTTGTCTTCTCATCATCAATTTCAATCAACTGAATTTTTGAAAGCGTCAATCCCATTTCCCAACAGAGCTGTACAGAATTGCCTTTATCATCTTCAACAAGGGCTTTAAGGGAAAGTGGTTTATTCGGGTTTATTTTTGATTCTGAAGCAGTTATCGAGAAGCCTGATTGGGCGCTTGCAGGGAAGTTTTTAAAGTGTTGGGCTACATCAGGTCTGTGTAAACCGTAATCCACAACACAGCCCATGTTATTGTTTTGAACTTCAACCGACAACAGTTTCCGCGAGCACAACAGCCACCCAGCGAGTCTGTCGGTTTCAGTTACGCTATCCGACTGGGCGGGGTAGTCTATGCAGTAGAGGAAGTTTGTAATCATTGAAGGATGAATATTGATGGCGTTGTTATTTAGGTTTTGTCACGGAATTTGTATTGCTTCCTTCGGCAGGTATTTTGGCTAAAACTCAGTTTGACACTCAGCACAAGTTGCAACAAATTCACGTGCCAAAACCCTAATCTTGTATTCTTTTTGCCACGGGTTCCGCTACGCTCCACCCGTGGCTACCAATATTTTTTCCCTAACAAGAAAAAGCTCTTTCATTCCTACTTTATCTGGCTTTGAAAAGCCCTGAACTTTCAGCATGACTTTATTGTTTTAAAAAAAATTGAAGTATCTGTTTATAATCGATTTTTTATTTCAGGCCGAAATTATGCACGCCCAATGACAGGTTAGGATTGTAACAGGGGTCGTTTTCGACGTATTTTTTCCACTTTTTGGTAAACATATTCACCTCTTTAAGGTGTTTCTTGTACGACTCGTAAGTGCTGTGTGGGTGCCCACGCGACATGGATTCGTAGTGATACAGTTCGCAATGGGGTACATACAGGTTGTGGTGCCCGGCTTCAATCAGTTTAAGGCAGAAATCCACATCATTGTACTCAGTGCCGAAACCTTCGTCAAATCCGCCCACCTTGTCGAAAAGGTCGGTGCGCACCATAAAACAGGCGCCGGTTACTGCCGAATAGGTGTTCAGCATGTTCACATAGTTGAAATAGCCGGGTCCTTCGCGGTATTCGCCTACCAGTACGTGACCGGCAGCTCCGCCCAATCCGATAACAACCCCGGCGTGCTGTATGGTGTCGTTGTCGTAGAGCAACTTGGCCCCGACAGCACCGACCTCTTCCCTTTGTGCATGCTCCATCATGGCTTCCATCCAATCGGGAGTAATCACTTCGGTGTCGTTGTTGAGCAAAATAAGGTATTCCCCGCTCGCATTTTTCCGGCCCAGGTTGATAAGGCGCGAAAAGTTGAAGGGTTCTTTATCCTGTATGCATTTGAAAGGGAACGCATTCTGTTTGGTATATTGCTTAACAAGTGTAAAGAAATCCTTTTCGTCGCTGTTATTGTCTATGAGAATGACTTCGTAATTTTTGTAAGTGGATTTCTTTTCTATGGAGCGGAGGCATCTTTTAAGCAAGTCTGCTTTATTGCGTGAGGGAATGATGATGCTGACCTTTGCATTTTTATTGTTCAAAGCAAAACGAATGCTATAGCCCCTGAAACTGTCGAGGAAATCGACTGTGGCAATAAGTCCCCTGCGGTTCATGGCTTCGGTAAGGGCCATCTGTGCGGCACGGTAAGCGTATGGTTTCACAGCTTCGCTCAGGGCGGCGCTTTCGCTGTGAATACGCCAGTGGTAAAGCACCTCGGGGATATGAATAACCTTGTTATATTTTTCGGTGTAACGCAGTATCAGGTCGTAGTCCTGGCTGCCTTCAAAGCCTGTGCGCCAGCCGCCTATTGACCTGAGTTTTTCGGTCTGGAAAACGGTGATGTGCCCCAGGTAATTGCGCGACATGAGGTTGTCGGGGCACCAGTCGGGCTTGAAATGGGGTTCGGAATGTATTCCCCATTCGTCTATCTTATCCTCATCTGAATACAATAAATCTGCCCCGCCGTTCATATTGATGAACTTTGCCATGTAATACAGGCAGTCCTCACGTAAAATATCATCGTGGTCCATGAGTACGGTGTATTCTCCTGTGGCAAGCTCCAGCGCCGAATTTGACGCACGGGATATGTGCCCGTTCTCTGTCCTGTAAACCACTTTAAACCTGTTGTCTTCGGCACAGTATTTTTCAAGGGTTTCCTTTACTTCGGGGTCCGACGAATTATCGTCGGCAATGCAGAATTCCCATTTGTCGTAAATCTGGGCTTTGACCGAATCGAGCGCTTTGATGAACAAATCGATGCGGGGATTATACACAGGCATCACAATGCTGAAGAGGGGTTGCTCTTTGAAGTTGCAAATGTTTTTGCGGAATTGTTTGGCTACATCTTTTGTAACCCTCTTGCGGAGCAGATATTGCGAGTACTGGCTGGTATTAGCCAGGTAACTTTCCATCACTTCCACAATAACTACCTTACGCACTTCAAAGGCCAGGTATAAGGCTCTGAAAATTTTGGAGAGAAATATCCGAGTAATGCGGCCACCACGTTTAAAAACATAATTGTACATTACCGAAAAGAAATTTTTTTTCTTTCCTTTGCTGATGTTCGACCTTAACCTGCCCAGGTAGAGATAAAAGTATTTGCGGAACTTCATCAGCCGGCTGCTCTCAAGCATTGCCAGTTGTTTAATAAGCTTATCCATGCTTTTGAGGGCTGCCTCCAGTTGCTTGTTCAGCTCTTCAATTTCTTTGGTGGCACTTTTATAGCGTCTTTTCCAGTATTGTACATCCCCATTTTTTTCAGCCATTTCGGATGAAAGACCGGTTTCGTCTAGTAGCATCTTTTCTTTTTCCTTGTATCGCGTTTGTTCCATAAATAGGGCATGGGGCAAGTGTCTGCAAATTTATAAAATTAAGTTAACTAAAATGAACTAAAGTGCTTAAATTATATTCGATATGTATTTTAGGCACTTTAAGTAATTTAGTTCACTTACTAACTTCCCTCAGCCTCAGACTTAGCATAAATATAGTTCGGTGTGTAAAGTTAGTCCTACTGGCGCATGTAGCTGGTTCTCTCACGAAATCCATTTCAGGTAGTTTTCGGGTGTAATGACATCAAATGGACAAGCAGGGTATGACTCTTTCCATGCGCCCGGTATTTTTACTGGCCAGCCGCTTTCCATTTAATTTCAGATATATAAATATTTTAGAAATTGAAAATATTTTATTAAATTCCTTCAGTTCATTGAAGCAATTTTAATAAATTCCTTCATTTTAAAGAAACAATTTTTTATACGCTTCAGCAGCGCCTTTTGAAGAGCCATCGAAAATAACTTTACCTTCATTGAGGCAGATGCCTCTGTTGCAGATTTCTTTAACTTCGTCGGGGCTGTGCGAGATAAAGAGAAGTGTTGTACCGTTGCTGAGAATTTCGTGTATGCGGTTCATACATTTTTTCTGAAAACCGCGGTCGCCTACGGCCAGCACTTCGTCAATCATGAGCAGTTCGGGGTTTGCTGTCATCACACTGCTGAAGGCCAGGCGGGCCAGCATGCCTGTGGAGTACATCTTGGCCGGCATTTTCAGTTGTTCGTGGGTGAGCTCGGCAAAATCGCGCACCTTTTCGGTCATTTCCCTGCGGGTATCCCTGCTGTAATTACCTGTTAGCGCTAGAGCAATTTTTATATTCTCGTAACCCGATAATTCAAGTTCAATACCGGCCCCCAGTGTAAGAAGCGGCGACACCGGCACACGCACCTCTACGGTGCCTGCATCCGGTTTCAGAATGCCGGCTATAGTGCGCAGCAGCGTACTCTTTCCAGTGCCGTTGGGACCCAGTATCCCCAGTGCATCGCCCTTCATGACTTTCAGGTTGATGTTGTGCAACACCCGGTGCTTCTGAAAGGGCGAAATAAATGACGCTTTCAGTATAAAGTCTTTCACCGAATGTGTGCCTTTCCTGTTTTGCAGGTAGCTTACCGATACATCGTTGAGTTCAATTACTGGTTTCATGCCATTATAAATTTGAAATCAGTCCGTTTCTTGTTTTGCGGTATATCAGCAGCGCTAGCACAGATGCCACAGCTGTTATCAGCAGGCAGCGACCCACGTAATGCGCCGAGGGTGCCTGACCCAGGTACAGCACATCGCGTACAATTTCAAGGAAATGATATAAAGGGTTGTATTTAACAATGAATTTGTATTGCTCGGGCACTATCTGGTACGAATAGGCAATGGGCGACAGGTAAAAAAGTGCAGGATTAATAGTGTTCCACAATATGCCCACATCGCGCAAAAACACATTAATAGCACCCAGTATGATGCCCAGTGAAAAAATGAATACCGAAAATAAAACGATAACAGGGATGAGATACAACAGATGTAACCCGAATTTCATACCCAGAAAATACATCAGAATCATAAACGGTATCAGCCCCAGCAGAAAACTGACCAGTTCACTGCCCAGATCAGTAAGGGCATAAATGCTTTTAGAAATGTTGAAAGACTTTATGAGGTGGGCGTTTTTAATAAATACAATGCTCAGTTGCGACGTGGCATTGGAAAAATACACCCAAAAAATCATCCCGCTAAGTACATATAAAGGGTAGTTTTCTATTGACGGGAAAGCTGTCGAAAAAATTGCCCAGAATATAAGCAGGTACATAAAAGGATGCAAGAGGCTCCAGAAAAAGCCCAGTACAGAATGTTTGTACTTGAGCTGCATGTTTTTGTAAATCAGAAAAAAGATAATATATCGGCGCCTACCCTGCATGGGAATATTTTTGAGCAAATTAACACAAATTTTATCAATTTTTTAAGCTTGTATATTATTTACTGCTTTGTTATGTGAACCACCATTCATATAAAGCCTTCAGGTTATATTGATTTTTATGAAATAAAAGCGTATTTTTGCATGCGTTAAAAAGCAAAATCAAAGCATAAATTATTATGAAGTGCCCATGCACTTTTGTGCACCAAACGTGATGATTAAATTATGGGCATTTCATCTGTCAGTAAAAAGTTTTTAAGTATAAATAACGACAATTCATTAAATTACAAAATTTTAAACAGATGAAAAGGACAAAAGTAAATGATATTATCAAATCGGCAGGGGCATTAGTCGGGCAACGTGTCAAAACAGAAGGATGGGTAAGGACAAAGCGGGGCAGTAAGAACGTGGTTTTCATAGCTCTTAATGATGGCTCAGTGATACATCACCTGCAAGTAGTGGTGGATGTGAACAAATTTGATGAATCATTAATGAAAGATATCACAACGGGTTCATGTATTTCAGTTACCGGCACCCTGGTGGCTTCTACCGGGCAAGGGCAAGCCATGGAGCTGGCTGCAGAGGAAATGGTCTTGTACGGTACTGCCGATGCCCTTTCCTACCCCTTGCAAAAAAAAGGTCATACCCTTGAATTTTTACGTGAAAACGCCCACCTGAGGATGCGTACAAATACTTTTGGTGCTGTATTTCGTATTCGCCATGCCATGGCTTTTGCCATACATAAGTTTTACAACGACCGGGGGTTTTTCTGGTTGCATACACCCATTATAACAGCCAGCGATTGCGAAGGAGCCGGCTCCATGTTTAATGTAACCACCCTCGATTTGCTCAACCCGCCAAAGACAGAAACAGGGGCCATTGATTACAGCAAAGATTTCTTCGGCAAACCTACCCATCTCACCGTGTCGGGACAGCTCGAAGGGGAGTTGGGCGCTTTGGCCATGGGTCTCATCTATACCTTTGGCCCTACCTTCCGTGCCGAAAATTCCAATACCAGCCGCCATCTTTCCGAGTTCTGGATGGTTGAGCCCGAAATGGCCTTTTATGACATCAAGGATAACATGGACCTTGCCGAAGATTTTCTTAAATATCTACTTAAATATGTGCTCACCCATTGCGCCGACGACCTTGATTTTCTCAATAAAATGTACGACAACAACCTTGTGGAGAGGTTAAAGACTGTTTCAGAAACCGCTTTCGAACGTCTTACCTATACCGAAGCCATTGATGTGCTGATGAAATCGGGGCAAGCTTTTGAATTTCCGGTAAGTTGGGGCATAGACCTGCAGTCGGAACACGAACGTTATCTTGTGGAAAAACATTATAAGAAACCTGTTATACTTACGGACTATCCTAAAGATATAAAGGCTTTTTACATGAAGCAGAACGAAGATGGAAAAACCGTCAGGGCCATGGATGTGCTCTTTCCTGCCATAGGTGAAATCATTGGCGGCTCACAAAGGGAAGAGGATTACAACAAACTTCTTACACGCATCAGAGAGATGCACATGGACGAGAAAACGCTCTGGTGGTATCTTGAAACCCGTAAATTCGGCACGGCGCCTCACGCAGGCTTTGGACTGGGTTTCGAACGCCTGATGTTGTTTGTTACAGGTATGGCCAACATACGCGATGTCATTGCTTTTCCCCGTGCCCCGCTGACTGCCGAATTTTAATTTTTTTTAGAAAAATATTGTTTCAAGCTGTTTTTTTTAGTATCTTGCACTAAAATTAAAATGTCATGTTAAAGCAGAGTTTACAACAGAAGATGTTGCAAAAGCTGTCGCCTCAGCAAATACAGCTTATGAAGCTTTTGCAGTTGCCCACTGTAGCCCTCGAACAAAGAATTAAGCAGGAAATTGAAGAAAATCCCGCCCTCGACGAAGGCAAGGAAGAAGATGAACAAGAGGTCGGCGAAATGGATGACGAGGTTCTCGAAGAGGAAATGGATATTGTTGAAGACGACAAGGTTGACGACAACGTATCGCTTGAATCTCTTGACGATTACAGTGATTATTTCGAAGACAATGAAATTCCCAATTACAAGCTGCATATCAATAACACCAGCCCTGACGATGAACGCCGTGAGGCTCCCAATGCGTCAGGTATTACTTTTCAGGATTATTTGCTGGAGCAACTGGGGCTGCGGGTCAGTGATGACAAGAAATATATTATCGGCCTTCAAATCATCGGTTCTCTCGACGACTCTGGCTATCTGCAACGTGATATAGAAGCCATTGTTGATGACCTGGCATTCACGCAGGGTATCAACGCCAGTTCTGATGAGGTTTTTGAACTCATAGAGATTATTCAGGAGTTTGACCCCCCGGGTGTTTGCGCCCGCAACCTTAAGGAATGCCTCCTGATACAACTGAAAAGAAAGATGGAAACTGACCCTTCCAAAGCGGTTAGTAATGCGCTTGCCATCATTGAAAACAATTTTGATGATTTCACCAAAAAGCACTTCGAAAAGATAGTAAAAAAACACAATTTCAGTGAAGAAGACATTAAAAAGGCCTACGATGAAATTCTGAAACTCAATCCCAAACCCGGTAATACTCACGCGGGGCAGGAAAAAGCCCTGCATTATATCATACCTGATTTTACCATCAGGAAAGAAGACAACGGCCTGACACTGACACTTAACTCGAGGAATGCTCCTGAATTACGCATCAACAAAAACTACAGTGATATGTATGAGGAGTATCTCAAAAACAAGAAAAACACCAGCGAAAGTGATAAAAATGCCATTATGTTTATAAAACAAAAAATTGACTCTGCCAAGTGGTTTATTGATGCTATTCAGCAAAGACAAAACACTCTTATGGTTACAATGGAAGCCATTATGGAGCACCAGAAGGAATTTTTTGAAACAGGCGACAAGGCAAAAATAAAACCCATGATTTTAAAGGATATTTCCGATAAAGTTGGTCTTGATATATCGACTATATCCCGCGTAAACAACAGCAAATATGTCGAAACGCCCTATGGTATTTTTCTTCTTAAGGAGTTCTTCTCCGAATCGCTGCAAACCGAAAGTGGTGAAGAGGTTTCTACTATTGAGGTAAAAAAGATACTAACGGATTGTATATCAGCCGAAGACAAAAAGAAGCCCCTTACCGATGAGCAACTTGTTGGCATACTGAAAGAAAAAGGCTATAACATTGCACGCCGTACCGTTGCCAAGTACAGAGACCAGCTCGATATCCCCGTTGCACGTATGCGTAAAGAACTGTAATATGGGGGAGCGTCTGGCGCGTGTGGTTTCTTATATACTGCATCCCCTGCTTATGCCTACCTATGGCCTATTGCTTCTTTTCAGCCTTGATTCAGTAATATCCCTTTTGATGCCCTATAAAGCCAGGATGGCTGTTGTGGTTGTCATCTTTCTGAACACGGCTTTGGTGCCGGCGCTTTTCTTTATCTTTCTGAAAAGCAGGCGTGTTATCAGCAGCCTTAAAATGCAAAACAGGTACGAAAGAAATATCCCGTTTATTATAACAGCTGTTTTTTATTTTGTTACTTACATAATGCTGCAAAAATATAACCTGCCACAGATTATTTATTTTCTTATTTTCGGTTCAAGCTGTTTAATCATTTTGGCCATGATCATCAATATCTGGTGGAAAATTTCTATTCACATGATAGCTGAAGGTGGCATAACAGGTGCTTTTGCATGTATTTGTCTGTATTTAAGAATAAATCCTATTGTACTCATGATAGCTTTAATTATGGCCTCAGGTCTTACAGGCTTTGCACGACTTAAACTGGAAGCCCATTCCCCTGCTCAGGTTTATGCTGGTTTTATTACCGGACTGGTGTTTATGTGCGGGTTGTTTATGTTTCTGCGGTAATTACAGTTACTATTGATTCTCAACGGTTTCTGTTGTTACATTATACATTAGCAATGACAGCAAACCAAAGAAATACACACCCATTTGTTTTTCGAGCAAAGACTCTGTCATAAAGAATAGCAAAATTATAACTACAAAATACCTTCCTTCGTGCAGTCTGATTATTTTGCGAAATATCATAAACAGGCACAGCAAAAAGGTAATGAGTATTAAAATGCCATAATTGATACCCATTAAAATATACTGATTATGGGGGTTGAAGTTATTTTCGGCTCCTTCGGACCAGCCTTTCGACTCATAACAAGCGTTAAGTTCCTCCTGAAAGTGGCTGCATCCTGTACCTGAAAACATATACATTGTAAAAACCTGCCATGAGCAAGATGTAATGGTTTTACGCTGAGAAATGGTATTAAAATTATCGGTTGTGCTTCCCTTTATTCCGGCAAACTCGCTCAGCCGGCTGTTGATAGAAGGCGTAATGAATGCCAGTGCGGACATGGCTATAATTAAGAAAACGCTCAAGATGATTTTTCTCTGTAAAGTCAAATCGGCATTAATTATAAATATCAGTCCTAACACAAATGCCGTTATAAAAGCAATGCGTACAGCCAGGTACAAAGCCGACAAGCACATGAAAACAGCAAGTATCCGCAGTATCCATTGCCATGTTTTCCGCTTTGCAGGGAACATAAATAAAAACACGGAAGCAGCCAGAGCATAAGCCGAAAATACCGTTGAATGAAGATGTGTTAACTTTTCAAACTCATGTCTCAGAAGATAACTGCCGTTTTTGTAAGCATCGGCACTGAAGGGCATACCCTTTAAAATTAGCACAGAAAAAGCATACAGGCCCAGCAAACATACAGATAATGAAAATATTAAAAGCGCCAGTTTATAATGATTAAACCGTCCAACTTTCAAAAAGACAGGTACAATCAGCGGTGCTGTAAAGAAAAATATTTTTTTTTCGAACTGAAAGTGTGCTACAGGTTCAAAGCCGGTCACAATAAATTCAAACAGGTAGGGAATAAACGGCAGGATAAAAAAAAGATTATTCAGAAATATTTTTCCGATAGGAACAGGCTTCATGAAATACAATGTAAGCGTACAGGCTGCCGATAACATAAAAAGTGCGTTCGTCCAATGAAGGGGTAGCAATGGAAAGGCAAACAACATCAGGAACACTGCCTGAGCAGTCTGCATCAGCCTATTTTTTTTCAAGGTTCCGGTTTCCAAAATGCATTTCGATTTTTTCGTTTATAAATGCTTTGAATTCGCTCCGGAAACGTTCTTCGCTAAAGCGTCTAATATTTTCTTCAAAGTCTTTTTTATGAAATATTTTCTGGTTGTTATGAAAGGCTCTTATAGTATGAACCATATCCTCAATGGTTTTATTCGGGAAGAAAACGCCCGTTTTTTCATTAACAGTTTCTTTATACCCTCCTACGCAAGGAATAATGACAGGTGTGCAATAGGACTGCGCTTCAACGATTGAAATACCGAAATCTTCGGTTGCGGCAGCAATAAAGGCTTTGGCTGTTGATATTTTGCGTCTTTTTGTTTCGTCATCAATATAACCAAGGTACGTAACATTGGGGGGCAGGTTTTTCAGAATTTTTTTCCTGAGTATGCCATCGCCTGCTACCTCGAGTTTCAGCTCGGGCATTTGCCGGAAAGCCTCCACAATCATATCCACATTCTTATAAGTAACGAGGCGTGATACTGTTATATAAATATCACTTCTGCTACCTTCAACATCTTTCATATTTACATTTACAGGAGGGTAAATAACCGTACTGTCGCGCCCGAAAAATGTTTTGATTCTGTTACTGACAAAAGCCGAATTGGCAATAAAATAATCAACCCTGTTGCTGCTCTTTTTATCCCATTCCCTAAGGCGGCCGAAAAAGTATTTAAGTACCGATCTGGCCAAAGAAGTGCGTACAACATTAAGGTATTCTTCCTTAAGGTCCCATGCGTAACGGGCAGGACTGTGGCAATAGGATATATGTAGCTGCCCCGGTTTACGTTTAACGCCTTTGGCTACACAGGAAGAAGAAGAAATAATGACATCATAGCCGCTCAGGTCGAGGCTTTCGATAGCTAAGGGAAACAAGGGAAAAAGATTGCGGTAGCGTTTTTTGGCATGTGGGATATGCTGGATAAAACTTTTATAAGTTTTCTTACCCATCAGGTAATGGTTGCGGTCTTTGCTGTCGAAGAAATCGAAAAGACAGAACACATCGGCCTCTGGAAAGCAAAGTAATATTTCCTTTACCACCTTTTCGGCGCCACCGGCCTGATTAAACCAGTCGTGCACCAGTGCCATTTTTATGTTCTGCCCTTTCATATTGAATTCTACAACATCTTTAAACACTTGCTGATAAGGTCTGCCATTAAAACAGCAGATTGCGTAAAATTATATTTATTTTTCAAATCTGTAACATCGAGATTTTTTTGTTTCTGAATTTTAATTTTCTCCAACTCTTCCAAAAAAGACTTTTCATCGGAAGGCTTGTAGTATAGCGGCGAATCGCCGAACGATCTGCGATAAAAAGGCAAATCGGGAACAAGAACGGGCGTACCCAGCAATAAACTTTCGAGCACAGGAATCCCGAAGCCCTCGTATTCAGAAGGAAAAACTACAGCATCGGCATGTTTTATAAGAGTGTAATAACGTTGGTCGCTAACATATTTAAAAAGATGCAAAAAATCGTCGTGAGCCCATTCGGAGTTATGGAATATAGCAGCATCGGACCCTAGGCCTACAATATGCAAGGGTGTCTTTTTAATTTCCGGCAACATTTTAATTACAAAAGAGGCATTTTTGCGTGCGTTGTACACCCCAGTGAGCAGGAGATAAGGAAAATCAAAAGGCTTTTCGTTATCAAAGTCCATTTTGGGAATACCATTGGGTACGACATGCACTTTCGACGGCAAAACATTATACGCATTAATTATCTCGTCTTTAATAAAATCCGACACGGTTACTACGGCTTTCGATTTTTTTATTAAGCGGGGTATGAGGTAAGTGTACCATTTTCTGAAGCTACGGCTGAACCATTGTGGATTTTTCAGAAAAGCAAGGTCGTGAATGCAGGTTATTTGATTTTTATAAAGGATTGGCGCTGAATTGCACAGGTTGATAAGCAACGGACTTTTGTGCCGCCACAGGTAAAAGGGCAGAAAACACTGTTCCCATAAAAAGCCTTTTACCCTGCCTGTTTTAACAACCTGAAGGCCTTTGAAGCTGAAGTTGCCACACGGAGCTATAATTTCAATACCCGGGTTTAGCTTTTGCAGTTCCCTGCACAAACCCAAGGCATACTTCTGAACGCCGGTGGCATTGGCACATAGAAAGCGGCCATTGATACAAACCTTTTGAGCAGCACCCACAGTTTATTATTTTACACAAAGGTATTTATTTTTAAGGATTTAGTTGTTAAGGTGGGTGGTAGTAATTCAACCACAAAAGAAATTTGCGAGATGCATGCTTTTATAAAACAAAACCGCTACAATTTAATATTTTGGTCGTTAGCGTTTCATGTTTACCTTTATTATGGAAATTTAATTCTTTTTCCCTCTAAGCAGCACTATTTTCTGAAAACAGATTGAATAATGAATTTCGATTAACGATTTTTGATTTTTGAAGTAAAGGGAAATTAATTAAGATTTGTAAACAGGGATATTAATACTATTGAGCCATGAAAACTATCTTTTCTAAAAGCATTTCTATACTGCTCTTACTGTCGCTGTGTTTAATGCGCCTGAGTGCACAGGAAGCTGTTAAGGACATAGCCGAAAACAATAACCGGTTTGCTTTTGATTTGTACTGCAAGGTGACCCAAAAAGAAACAGGTAATGTTTTTATTTCACCCTTCAGTATCTCTACTGCCCTTGCTATGACCTATGCAGGCGCCAATGGCAACACTGCCGAAGAAATGGGAAAAACACTGCACTATGCACCCAACACCGAAGCCTTTCACAATGGTTTCGGGGCTTATCTGCTTAAGCTGGGCAACAACGCCAAAGGTAACATCGACTGGCGTGTAGCCAACCGCCTGTGGGGCGACAGAAAATACACCTTTGTCAAGGAATTTCTCGAACTCACTGCCAAATCCTATAACTCGCCCATGCAACTAATGAACTTTATAAGCGACGCCGAAAACTGTCGCAACACCATTAACCAGTGGGTAGAGAAAAATACTGAGGGAAAAATTAAAAACCTTATCCCCCAGGGAGGCATCAGCAGCGATACACGCCTTGTACTTACCAATGCTGTTTACTTTAAAGCCGACTGGTTGCACCCGTTTAAAAAAGAGAAAACAAAGCCCGAACCCTTTACCAAGGCTGATGGCAGCGAAACAAAAGTACCTTTTATGCACATAACAGCTCATTATGCCTATACCTGTAATGATTCTTACCAGGCCATACGGCTGCCCTACAAGGGAGGGAAACACAGCATGATTGTGATTCTGCCTAAAGACAATAAAAAACTTACCGCTATTGAAAAAGAAATGAACAGTAAGGCATTTGCCCCCCT